>JANNRU010000024.1:0-4195 GCA_031401755.1 Acidobacteriota bacterium
GGTTGGTGTTCAGGTCGGCGGCGCGCTCAAGAACATGATCGCAGTCGCCGCGGGGGTCGCCGACGGTCTGGGGCTCGGAAGCAACGCCGTCGCGGCACTGATCACGCGAGGGTTGGCCGAGATGACCCGACTGGGTGCCGCCCTCGGCGGACGCGAGCGGACGCTTAGCGGTCTTGCGGGCCTGGGTGATCTCGTCTTGACGTGCACCGGTGCACTTTCGCGGAACCGTGCGGTCGGCCTGTCGATCGGGCGCGGTGAACGATTGTCCGATACTCTGGCACGGAACGCTTCGATAGCGGAAGGGGTGCCCACGGCGCGCGCCGCCGCGGACCTCGCCCGCATCGCGGGAGTTCGGATGCCGATCGTCGACGAGGTAACGGGGATCCTGTTCGACGGAAGGCGACCGGCCGAGTCGCTGGAGAGACTGCTGGCGCGAGCGCTCACGACAGAGGAAGATTGAGACACTACCGATGATCGATCTCCACACGCACATCCTTCCCGGCGTAGACGACGGTGTCGAGACCGAAGACGAAGCGGTCGAGTTCGCGCGGGTGGCCCGGGGTGACGGGATCCGAATAATCGTTGCCACACCCCATTGCAAGGACGGCTCCTACGTCAACGAGCGCCCGGTCGTGCTCGCGGGGGTTGCACGGCTCCGCGAGCGGCTGAGCTCCGAGGGCGTCGACGTCGAGGTCCTGCCCGGAGCTGAGATCCACGTCTGTGCGGACTTGATCCAGAGAGTGCAAGACCGGCAATTTGCGACGCTCGGTGACAACGGGAAGACCGTTTTGCTCGAGCTCTCCCTCACGCAGTACCCGGTGAATTTGACGAACCTCGTGTTCCAGATGAAGCTCGCCGGCCTGGATGTCGTCTTTGCGCACCCCGAGCGGATCCGTTACTTCCAGGATGACGTTCGTCGCTACGAGGAGGTCGTCCGACTCGGATCCTGGGGACAACTGACGACGGGAAGCGTGACCGGAACGTTCGGCGCGGAAGTTCGCGAGTTCTCGCGGGAGTTGCTGCGCCGCGACTTGGTCCACGTCCTGGCCACGGACGCGCATAACCTCCGTGGGAGGCCACCGTTGTTCTCGCCTGCGCTCGCGGTCATCGCTGCGTGGGTCGGCGAGGCTCGGGCGCGTGCGATGGTCGAGGAGGCGCCACGCGCCCTGTTGGCCGGCCGAGCCCCGGAGCTTCCACCTCTCGCGCTCGCGCCGGTCCGTTCTGGTCCCTGGGGTTGGTTGAAGCGACTGGGACGGGGATCTTGAAACCGTCCCGCGACGGGAGGAGGCCGGCGATGCGACGATTTTATGTGCCGGGGATCGGGTTCGCAGCAGTGACGATCGCGCTTGCTGGATCGGCCTGTGCTCACCGGACGGAAGACACGAAGATGCGACCGGAGGACAGCGTCGCCTACTGCGTGCGGATGTCCCAATCGATGTTCAACGGTGGCCGTGTCACCGATGCGCTGCGGGTGCTCGACGAGTGCGTTCAACGCGAACCCGACAACGCGGCACTCCACCACTTTCGCGCGCAACTGGCCTTCAGAGCCGGTCGACTCGAGGAAGCCGAAGCCGGCTTCCTCCGCGCGATCGCGATCGATCCCTACTTCGCAGATGCGCGAAATTTCCTCGGTGCGGTCTATCAGGAACTAGGCCGCCCAGACGACGCGGAGCGCGAGTATCGAGCCGCGCTCGCCGATCCGGCCTACCCCACCCCGGAAAAGGTCTATCTCAATCTCGGACAGCTCTACTCCGACCAGGGCCGGGACCGTGAGGCGATCGAGTCCGTCAGGCGCGCGGTAGAACTGAACCCGCGGTACTACCAGGGGCACTTCGTGCTGGCCGGGCTCCTCGAACGCGGAGACCTGTTGGTCGAGGCTGCGCGAGAGTACGAGGTCGCTGAACCCGGTTATCGCCAGAACGTCGAGTTCTATTATCGACTCGGCTTGGCCTACTTTCGCCTCGGTCAACATGATCGTGCCCGTAACAGTCTCAGTCGCGCGCTCGTGGTGGGGCCGGGCAGCGAGAGCGCGTCTCGCGCGGACGAGCTGTTGAGGATGATCGACTGATGGCATTCGGCGCACTGGGAAAGCTCGTCCGGGGTTTGACGCGCACGCGGGACGAGTTGGCCTCACGATTGCGATCGGTCTTCCGCTCCGACCGCGTCCTCGACGCCGCGACCATCGAAGAACTGGAGTCGACGTTGCTCGGAGCCGACCTGGGACCGTCGGTCGTCGAGGATCTCCTTACCGCGGTGCGTGGCGCGGCGTCGCGCGGGACCTCGGCGGAGGAGGCGGTTCGGGCGGCCTTGCGAACCTGTCTGGGCGCCGGAGCGGTCGGCATCGTGCAGCCGTCCGGGCCTCCTCGTGTGGTATTCGTCGTCGGCGTGAACGGCGGCGGAAAGACAACGACCGTGGGGAAGCTCGCTGCGCGGGAGCGGACGGCGGGTCGCAAAGTGCTCGTCGTCGCGGCGGACACGTTTCGTGCGGCGGCGATCGACCAATTGGAGCGCTGGTGCGAGCGTGCCGAGGTCGACATCGTGCGGCAGCGCGAGGGTTCTGATCCGGCCGCCGTCGTGTTCGATGCGCTTCGCGCGGCGAAGGCACGCGAGGTTGACGTCGTGCTGGTCGATACCGCGGGGCGACTGCACACGAAATCGCACCTGATGGCAGAACTGGGAAAGCTCCGCCGAGTCGCCGACCGCGAAGTGACCGGCGCGCCGCACGAGGTCTTGCTCGTCGTCGACGCGACGACCGGCCAGAACGGGCTCGCACAGGCCGAGGAGTTCGGGCGAGCCACGCCGCTCACCGGCGTCGTGCTGACCAAGCTCGATGGGACCGCGCGTGGGGGTATCGCGCTGGCGATCTGCGCGAAGCTGGGAGTCCCAATCCGCTACGTCGGGGTCGGCGAGGCCATCGACGACTTGCTGGAGTTCGATTCCGAAGCCTATCTCGAGGGGCTGCTGGGACAACCCACGGTTGCGAACGAAGGATGAGCCACGCAGCCGGCGAGCGCTGGTTCATGCAACAGGCGCTCGCGCTTGGCGCCCGCGGCGAATGCCGCACCAGCCCGAATCCCCGCGTTGGGTGTCTGGTGGTACGCGAGGGGATCATCGTCGGCGCCGGCTATCACCGGGCCCCAGGTGAACCTCATGCCGAGGCGGCGGCGCTCGATGACGCCGGCCTCGCGGCCCGCGGCGCGACGCTGTACGTCAATCTCGAGCCGTGCGCCCACCACGGTCGTACGCCACCATGCACCGAGCGCATCGTTGCGGCGGGAGTCCAGCGTGTCGTGGCGGCGATCGGCGATCCGAACCCACTGGTCGATGGTCGGGGTTTCCGAGAGCTGCGCGCTGCAGGGATCGCTGTCTCCGTCGGCTTGATGGCCGATGACGCCCGTCGATTGAATCGGTCGTTCCTGACTTTTTACGAAAGATCGCGGCCTTTCGTTACAGTCAAGGCTGGCATGAGCCTTGATGGCCAGATCGCCGCCGCCTCCGGCAGCTCGCGCTGGGTCACAGGTGTTGCGGCGCGTAGATTCGCGCATCGCTTGCGGGCACGCAATGACGCGATTCTAGTCGGCGCCGGGACGGTTCGCCGGGATGATCCGCGACTCGATTCACGATTACCCAATCTTCCGGGACCGCGGTTGCGCGCCGTACTTGCGCCGACCCTCGACTTGGAGCCGCGTTCGCAGATCTTCACGAGCACGAGGAACGGAGTCGAACGAACTCGTGTCTATACCCGGACACCTGCGCCAGCCGCGCGGCGCGAGGCGTTTGCGGGGCTTGCCGACCTGGTCGAAGTTGCGGACCGTGACCAGGGACTGGACCTCAACGAAGTCCTGGCGAATCTCGCCGCAGACGGAATTCAGTCGCTGCTTGTCGAGGGTGGCGGAAAGACGAATGCGGCCTTCCTGGCCGCCGGTCTCGTTGATGAACTCGTGCTGTTCGTGTCGGGTGAGCTCTTTGGTTCGCGCGGCGCGACCCCGTTAATCGACGGTGTCACGATCGCCGCGCCGGGCGACGGATTCCGGATCGCTGCGCCGCGTCTGCTCGCTTTGGGCGGAGACTGGATCCATATTGGGCGTCCCGTGATTGCCGGCCGCCCGGAACGAGGTTCATGTTCACCGGGTTGATCGAGTCGACCGGAACGCTCATCGCTAGCATCGAGCTCGGTGTGGCGCGCCGAATCGTG
>JANNRU010000025.1:0-11769 GCA_031401755.1 Acidobacteriota bacterium
GCCGTCACCGCTGCCGGCCGAGCCCCACTTGGTCACGAACGTGCCGTTGCCGGTGAACCGCTGGATTCGATTACCCGATTCGCCGACGTAGACATCGCCTGCGCCGTTCACCACAATTCCGGTGGGGCCATTGAATTGCCCGTCGCCGGTTCCGAAAGAACCCCATTCGCCCAGGTAGATGCCGTTGCCGTCGAACCTCTGGATCCGGGCGTTGAACTGGTCCGCCACGTAGACAGCTCCGGTCCCGCTCGTGGTCACGCCGTACGGCGAGGAGAACTGACCCGGCCCGGCACCGTTTGCGCCCCACTTCAGCTGAAATACGGGGTGTGCACTTGCGATCGGTGAAAGGAGAAGAAAAGAGAGGGTAGTAAACGCAGACACGATTCCTCGGACTAGCATTCAGAGCACTCCTGTTCGAAATTGAAGAACCCGAGCGGGTAGCGATCGAATACCGCAGCTGCGGCAGATACAGGCTCAGAGCGCCTGAAGAATCCCGAAGAATCGTCCAGCCCTCGCCAGAGGCCTGGATGAACCGACTCGGGGTAGAAGAAGTCCGAACACCTAGTTGGACACGTTCCCGGTTCGACGCGGGAGTTCTGGGCTCGGATTCGGTGCGGGTGCATCCGGGACCCTGGCGCAGCAAGCGATTCTGAGCGGCTCGTCGCAGCCACGACTCGACCTCGCCCCGTAGCGGCTGGCCAGATCGATCGTCGTGCCGGCGTCGCTGTTCGAGGCAGATGCCCGGTTTTCGCAGTTCGCGGCCTCGTCCAAACGCGGGAACTGTTCGATCGACGCGTGGCCGCATAGCGGCGCCCGTGGCACGTTCAACGCATGGCGGATCTCGTCGGCGGTGCACATTCGGGTGTCGGCGTACTACCGTTGACAGGTCAACGTGTAGTTCAGAACGCCCTGGATTTCATCGAGGAATTCTTCGGTGAAACCGACGAGTTGGAACGTCGTGGCACCCGGGGTCGTGACGAGTGGCAACGCAGGCTCGATCGGTCCCGGAGGCCGGGGTACGCCAAGAAGGTTCTGCGGTGGGTGCTCCTGAATTGCGGCGGTCGCTCGATCGACGCTCGCGGCGCTAACCGCCAGAAACGCAACGACGAAAGGAAAAAATAGAACCAGACGCTTGTCCAATATGGATACCCACGCTAGTTGCTATGCGGCGTTACGAATCGCGCCGATGGTACCCGTGTCAGCCGGCCGAGTCAAGCCTATTCCTAGTTGAGATTCTCTACGGCTCCTGACTTGTTGGCTGCGCTCCACATCGATGAATTCGTATCTCATCGACTTTCTTTGGCGAAGAAGGCCGCGGCGCGTCAACCGTTCGATCACCACGGTTCAGCAACAAACGAACCGCTTCGATCTTGAACTCCGCCGAGTGCTTCCGTCTTTTGACCAGCGTAGACTCCCTTCCGAGGCCATGGGGGACCTCCCCCCGCGCCGTGAGGAGCCCTCGTCCGTGCTCAAGCCCCGTGTTCTCGCCGCATGCCTCGCGATCGGCTTGGCTGCGATCCCCGCCGCGTATCCATGCTCGTCGTTCTCCCTCGCCGACAAGGACGAGGTGCTCCTTGCGAAGAACTTCGATTGGCACTTCGGTGGCGGCTACCTGATCAAGAACCCGAGCGGGTTGGCGCGCCGCGCGCTGCCGCTGTTCGGCGGTGAGCCGGCACGCTGGACCTCGGTGCACGGCAGTCTGACGTTCACCCAGTACGGCGCTGGCCTGCCCTATGGCGGGATCAACCAGCGCGGCCTCGCGATCGAGATGCTATGGCTGGACGAGACGGTCTACCCGACGGCCGCGCCGACCACCATCGGCGAACTGGAGTGGATCCAGTACCAGCTGGATACCCACGCGACGGTCGCCGAGGTTGTCGCGAGTTTGGAGGCGTTCTCCATCCGTCCGGTCGGCGGCAAGATCCACTACATGCTGGCCGACCCATCCGGCGACCGGGCGCTGGTCGAATTCGTCGACGGTGCGGCGCGAGTGACTCGCGGCGACGACCGGCCGGTGGTGTGCACCAACGACACCCAGAGGCTTTCTCAGCTTGCTTTCGACAAGCTGCGCACGACGGCCCTCAAGGGGAACAGCTCGCGGGTCCGCTACGCGCGCCTGCGCCGCGATCTCGACGCGCTCGATGGCCCGCCGTCGGTTGCCCGCGCCTTCCTCGCGCTCGACGGCGTCGCGGAACGCGGCGGGCGTTACCGCACCCAGTGGTCAGCGGTCTACGAGCCCCGCGGCCGGCGGGTCCACGTCAAGCCGGACAAGGCGAAGCGCGTCTTCACGATCGACGCGGCCGCGCTCGACTACGGCCCCCAGAGCGGCACGACGTTCCAGGACCTATCCGGCAAGGATCTCGGCAACGGCGGTTTTGCCCCGCTCACGGCGGCCGCGCAGCGCTCGCTCCTCGGCCGCAACCTCCCGAAGGTCGGGCTGAACAGTCAACTCGACGCGATCGCCGGCTACCTGCTCGATCCGTCCGGCGCCGAGGTGCGTCCGCTTGCGGATCGCGCAACGCTGCGGGTTCAGGTGCGAACGTCGGCGCCGGGTGCGTTCGCTCGAATCGCCTTGTTCCGCAATCAGCGTGAGATGACCGAACGCAAAGCCGAGAACGTCGGCTCGGTGTTGCTCGACGCGACGCAGCGGGAGTTCGCGTTCTATAACCTGCCGAAAGGAAGCTACGCCGTGGGCGCGTTCCACGACCTCGACCAGGACGGCCGGCCCGGCGATGGCGAGCCGTTGGCGTTTTTCCGTCCCGATCCGAAGAGCGGTGGAACCGGGTTCGCGGATTTGCAGTTCGAGTTGCGGGATCCGGAGACAGTTGTCGAGATCGTCATCGATTGACTTTGCTCAGCCTGTCTCTCGTGACGACTTCCGCCCATCGCGTCGTATGCCATCGCCCGCGCGGCAGCCGAGCGGGCGAGGCCAATGCCGATCTGTGCTTTTAAACCGGAGTGTCGGCGACCCTCAGGCTCACTTTGCCTCGGTGAAGACGTAATCGTGCTGCGTGTCGCGAAACGTTAGCGTGCGCTTGCCGTCCTTGTCGCCCATCACGAAGGGTACGCCGCTAAAGCCCGGCACGACCGTCACGAACGCGATCGTCCCGTCGTCGTTCTTGCGCGACGCAACCGCGCTGTCCCACTCTCCGAAGTCGAACCGGGTCTCGCCGCCCGCGCGCGCGACCGCGATCGCGCCAAGCGACGGGTTCGAGTACATGGGCGCGAGCTTGCCCGCGGCAAGCGCGTCCGCCGGGATCGTCAGCCGTTTTCGCTCCGCGAGGACGGCGGCCTTCATGTTCTTCGCCGCGGTGGCGACGTTCTCCTCGGCCTCGGGCTTTCCGTCGAACAGGACCTCGAGGAGGCGGCGGCGGAACGGGCCGAGGATGTTGCCACCCTCGTCGGAATTCGTGAGGATCACCGCCGCGACGTCGTGCTCGGGCAAGTAGATCATGTCGCTCTTGTAGCCGATCATGCTGCCGCCGTGGTGCACGAGGGGAATGCCCCACTCCCGGTCGACCGTCAGCCCCATGCCGTACGTGACGTCGTTGCCGATCTTGATCTGAGATTCGCGGCGCTTCACGACGCTGGTCTCCGACGCGACGCGCTTGCCGTCGGGGAGCGCGCCCTTGCCGAGCTCCATACGCAGGTAGCGCATCATGTCCCGAGCGCTGCTCCAGGCGCCGCCGGCGGGGCGGAGCGGGACGACCGAGTAGTTCACCGCCATGTCGGCCGCAGCAGTGCCGCCGTCGGTGTCCCAGGCGTGGGGCGACGCGTGGTTCCCCGCGAGCGCCCGCTTGAAGTCGAACGTCGTCGAGGTCATGCCAATCGGGCCGAAGACGCGCTGACGCATCGCGTCGTCGTACCCCGCGCCGAGCTCGCGGTCGGGGAAGATCAGATGCGCGGCGACGTACCCGCCTGCCGCGGCGAGGAGATTCGAATACTGGAACATTTCGCCAAACTTGCTCGTCGGTTGGAACGTCCCGAGGAGCGCCAGCTCGGTCTTCGGCGTGGCTTTGTCGAACTCGAGGAGCCACTCGAAGTCCTGGCGTGGTAGCCCCGTGCACGCACAGACGAGGTGCTTGATCAGCACCTGCTTCGTCGTCTCGGGATCCCCCAGCTTGAAGTCGGGCATGACCGAGATGACCGGTGTCTCCCAGGTCAGCTTGCCCTCGTCGACGAGCGTGGCGAGCAGCAGCGTGGTCATCGACTTGGTGTTGGAGGCGACCATGAACAGCGTGTCCGCGTCCACGGGCGTCGGCTTTCCGAGCTCGCGGACGCCGAGGCCGCCCTCGAAGGCGATCCGGCCGTCCTGGTACAGGCCGAGCGCGACACCCGGGATCCCGAGCACGGCGCGCCCCTTCTCGACAAAGTCTTTCAGTTTCGCGACCGCACGTTCGTCCAGAAGTCTGGCCTTCTTGCCGGCAAAAGATTCGCGCTGGAAACCCGGGGGCTGGAAGTGGTCGAAGACCGTCGCGATCTGTCCGCTGCGCTTGCCGGCAACCGCGAGGTCCATGTCGAAGACGATGACGGTGAAGGCGTCCCCGCGCTTGGCCGCCTGAGCGCCGACGGCGCGGTGCTCGTTGGGCGAGACCTCGTAGTCGTAGTTGCGAAAGGAGTCCCAACCCTCGCGACCGGGCGAGTCGGTCGCCAGCTTCAGCGCCCACTTCATCTCGGGCCGCACCGCCGTCCACGCGCTCTTGACCGCGGCGTCGGCATCTTTTTCGTGCACGTCGACGAGGGCGATCTGCGAGTCGCCCTCCGCCGTCAAGACGACCGCGTTACCGCGGGTCTCGATCCACCAGCCGCCCGGAACCACGAACGTCGCGCCGCCGGGCGTGACCCGCGGCGTGTCGACGGCGAGCTGCTCCCGCGTCGATCCCGCCGAAGAGTCGGAGGGGCTGACGAAAGCCAAGAGCAGGAGAGAGTACGAGAGAATCGCACGCATGGCGTTCATCCTGAGAGGCCCTCCGGTTGCCGATCATGACGAGGTGAGGAAACGCGCCTCGGTCGGGTCCCTCCCGGAACCCGGAGCCAGGAGCATAACGCAAAAACCTGCCGAACTCTTCTTCTGCACCGGCGCGACGCGGGTCGAGTCGCCATGATGTCCGGATCATCGGATCTCGACCTCGCTTGGAGGCTTATCGAGGTGCTGAACGTCTTCGAGCATCGTTCCCAACAACTGCTTCCGCCGCGCCACTTCCTCCGCCGGGTCGCTCGATTCGCGGCGATATCGACGGGAATCATTGGAGTGTCTCTGGCCATCGGTTCAGCGGGGTACCACTGGGTGGCTGGGCTCCCGTGGATCGATGCGCTGCTCAACGCCTCGATGATTCTGACGGGGATGGGGCCGGTCGACCGGATGGAGACCGCGCCGGGCAAGCTCTTTTCTGCCGGCTACGCGCTCTTCAGCGGGGTGGCCTTCGTCTCCTTTGCCGCGGTGTTCATGGCGCCTTTCATCCACCGATTCTTACACGCGCTGCACCTCGACGCGGAGGGGGACGCCCCGGAAGCCGGCCGCTGAAACGGCCGCCGACGGGGTACTATGAACGCTCCGCGCGGGTCGCAACGAGTCTGAAAGGGAGAAGCTCGTGAACACTCAGACAGATATGACGCAGATCGGGCGGATGATCGACACGTACGCCTTGCCCCTCGCCTGGAAGGTCCTGGCGGCCCTCGCCCTGTGGACCGTGGGAGGCTGGATCGTGCGGCTGATCCGCGCGGGCGCGCTGCGGGCCATGAAAGCCCGGGATCTCGACGCGACGCTGTCTCGCTATGTCGATACGAGTCTGGGTGTCCTGCTCAAGATCCTGCTCGTCATCGCCATCCTCGGGTCTCTGGGCGTCGAGACCACGTCGTTCGCGGCGATCCTCGCCGCGGCCGGGGTGGCGATCGGAATCGCATGGTCCGGGTTACTCGCGCACTTCGCGGCGGGAATATTCTTGGTGATCCTGCGCCCCTTCCGGGTCGGAGACTTCGTGTCGGCCGGAGGGGTCACCGGGTTCGTGCGCGAACTCGGTCTGTTCGCGACGACGATCCACACGCCGGACAACCTCAGGGTCACCATCGGTAATAACAAAATCTTTGCCGACACCATCGTGAACTACTCCGCGACGGAGTTCCGGGCCGTGGATCTCAGGGCGCAGGTCGCGCACGGGGTGGACCCGAATGACGCGATCGCAAAGCTTCGCGCGCGGGTCGCCGCGGTGCCCAACGTGATCGCCGAGCCTGCGCCCCTCGTCGAGATTTTCGAGTTCAACGCGATGGGAACGCTCTTGGTCGTCCGGCCGTTCGCCGCGAACGAGCATTACTGGCAGGTCTACTTCGACACGAACCGCGCGATCCAGCGCACGGGCGCCGACGCCGGTTGGCCCGTTCCCGAGCAACGCACGGCCATGCGCTCGATCGCCTGAAGGTGCCACGCGATGCGCTCCCACAGGGTCGCCTCGGCCAGGGCGTGCTGGTGCTTGAGGTCAGCATCAGCTCGCCACCGAGATTCAGTCGCTCGTGAATGTGGGCGACGAAGCGCTTCGCGTCATAGACGCGATCAATCAAGTTTGCCGCGTGGCGTGCACCGCGAGGACGCTGCAAGTGAGGCAAATCAGTCCGATCAAGTACTTGGTTCTCATGATCGACCCTCCGGGAATCTGGGGATACTGAGCTTCCGAACGTACCGACGAGCCGTGAGAGTCCATACCGACTCCACGAGAAAGGCTATTTGCCGTGAGCACCTACACAGCGGTTGACTCAAGGCAGGACCGCGTCGCGTCCCGGTTCGGCGCCTGGCGTTGTCTGCCAGCTCCCTGCTGGGCAATCCGGGCGAACCAGGTAGTAGAAGCCCGCGCCAGCGGCGGGCTGCGTCGCGTCCGTTAGCACGCTGCCCTGAGGCAGCGCTTGCACGACGTCCGTCGTGTACGTGGCGACGCCGGAGATCGGACCGCGAGCGTAGAGCACCTCGACCGGCAAACTCCAGACGAACATCTGCGCATCGTTCGCCAGGAGCGTCTGGCCCAGCGGCGCCGGACCCTGCGACGGATTCGGCGTCTGGAGGCAGTTATCACAGGCGTCGCCGACCCCATCGGCATCGACGTCCTGCTGGCCGCCGTTTACCTGCATCGGGCAGTTGTCGATCGCGTCGACGAAGCCATCGGTGTCGGTGTCGACCGCGTCGAGCGGGTCGATCTCGAAGATCCCGGTCGTGTTGTTCGCTTCCCGGAAAATGATCTCTTCCTTACCGTCCGCGTCGTGGTCTCCCGCATCTAGGGCGAAGTTGGTCAGGTGGACGGTCGTGCCGAGCCAGATCTGCTTCCAAGCGTTGTCGCCCGTATTCTTGTAGACGGACACGCCGGTCTGGAGCGCAATGACAATCTCCCGGTTACCGTCCCCGTCGACGTCGGCGATCGTGGCCGTCATCGGCGACTCTGGGGCCTCGGGAAAGATGAATGTCGTCGCGACGACGAACGTGTCGTTCGCGGTGGACTCGAACAGATAGAGGATGTTGAGAAACGGGTCGCTGCCCGCGGAAATCGACTTCACGCCGCCGACCAGAAACTCATTCAGGCCGTCGCCGTCCAGATCACCGCCGTCCTCGAGTACACCTGCGTTGACAGCCTGACCGTCCGTATGAATCAAAGGCTGCAACCAGACTTGCTGATACGTATTATCGCCCGTCGCCTCGATCGCAAGGCACTGTCCCGTACCACACAGCATGATCTCGTCACGGCCATCGCGATCTAGGTCATCCATGACGCTCAGAGACTGGGATACACCCGTTAGCTGCAAGAGGTAACTCTGCGCATAGCTGTTGTTTCCGGTGTTCTCGAAGACTCCGACCGCGCCCACGGTGCCCGGGGCCCCCCCGTTTAATACGATCTCCTGTTGACCGTCACGGTCCGTGTCGGCGATCACCCCGCCGATGATGTCTCCGGTCCATCCGGGAGGCTCCCAGACCGGCGTGGTCGTGGGGTAGCCGTTCGGCGTCACGCTCTCGTAGATCCTCAGGTAACGTACATTGGTTTGGCCGTAGACGACGAGGTCCGTCAGGCCATCCCCGTCGGCATCGCCCGCGTCTCTCGGGGTTGCGAACGCGAAGTTGGGGAACCCGTGAGAAAGATCGAGGCTGTGCGCCAACGTGAACATGTCGTTGCCGGCGCTCTCATAGATGTCCAGGACGTAGTTCTTGTTGCTGCGCCGCATGACAAACTCTCGAGCGCCATCCTGGTCGAAATCGAACCCCTGACCCCGCGCCAACAGCCGTCGGGTCCACTCCACCGTCGCGACGCGCTCTAACTCAACGCCGCCTCCAGGCGCCATACTGAGTAGCGCCAGCACTGCCGCGAGCCCGACTCTTGCACGGCGTCGGTCGGAATCTGGACGTTTTTTCGCCGCACCCTCCCCGGCGTTCACGGTTTGGTTTCGCTCCAATGCGGATCTTCGTTGTCCACATCTTCCAGACCCGTGGTACGAGCGACCTTATTCGATCCATCAACCGCGTCCATCGTGTAGACGTCCCAGTCGCGCGGGCCGGTCTCGCCCTGGTACGGCACGTCGCTCGCGAAAACGATGAAATCCCCACCGGGAGACCAGGCGGGATAGTCGTTCTGGATGCTCAAGTCGCTGTTCGGCGTCAGCGTCGGTGGGAGATCAGTAGTGCTCTGGACGCAAAGACCCGAAGCGCAAAGCGGGATGCGGTAGATCTTGCGCCCCTCGTAGGTCGCCGGGTTGTAAGCCGAGAAGACGATGTCCTGCCCGCCGGCACCATCCGAATGGCAACTCGGCCAATAGAACAGCCTCGCGTCGATGGCGCCGATGCAGTTGGGTCCGGGGTCCACGTTGTGGAGTGACCCGCCGGTCAACGCACGCGCCGGGGGCGGCGTGCCTCCTGGAAACCCGTCGCCGTCGGCACTCATGATGAATAGCTGGTAATCGGTCCCCGGGTTTACGGGACAGGTCGCGTTCGGACAGTTCTCGTTCACCACCGAGCCGCAGGGCGGTATGCCCAACAAGTCCCTGATGAAAATGATCTGGTTCCCGCACCATTGCGGCTGCTCGTCCGAGTAGTTGTTGTAGGTCAGCCTGACGAGTTCCGTACCGTTGGACTTCATCCGGTAGTTCTCGTCGTTGCCGTCCCGATCGCTCCGGAAAACGATCCGGTTCGAGGCGTAGATCGTCGAACTGCAGCTCGGCTCGTGGTCGTTGCTCCCCGGCGTATTCGGCGTCAGGTTGATCGGCGTGCCGCTGCCGTCAATGTTCTGGACCCAGATATCGAAGTGCCCCGGGGTCGTCGGGTTCCCCGGCGCATCGCGGTCGCTCGAATACACGACCTTGCTGCCACAGATTACGGGGTACTCGTCCGCTGCCGGATTGTTGGTCAGATTCACCTGCATAGTGCCGGCGACATCCATCGTGTAAACCTCGGCATTGCCGTCGCGGTTCGTGTGGAACGCGATCTTCGCCACCTGGCCGTAGGCAACGCACGGAACCGCCAAGAGGACCAAAATCAGGGTGGCGGCGCGGAGACGGCTCGAAGCCGAGCCGATTAGGAGCCGACGGGACTCAGAGAGAGAGAGAACGCATTACCCTGCACCTCCGTTCGTCTCGTATCGAGACGTATGATGCGCTACCTATACCCCCCTGTGTTCCCGCTGTCAATCCCCGTTTACTTCTCGGTTACTGCAAGCCCACGGAATTCACGAGGAAATCCCACGACGATAGCCCGCGCTTGGAGGAACTCCTGCCGTCCCCGCGAGTAATCCAAACAAGCCGCCGTTCCGTTCTCTGCTCGACCCCAGGTCCAGCGTCCGCTAACGCTGCCATCATGTCAACTCAAACCCCGAGGCCGGAGCCCCGTTGGCTAGGGGCACGCTCCGACCTGTCGCGGCAGGCAGACGTTGACGCCTGGCGGCCGCTCCACACCGAAGCTGTCCTTGCCGTACGAGCCCTCCCGCGTGGCGTTGAGCGGGACCACCAAGTAGTAAGTGTCCCCCGCAACAGGCGCGAAGGTCTTCGTCGTCGCCCCACCCGTGCCGCAGTACCGAGAGTCGTGGCTCGCGAAATTCCCGATGATCCCTTCGTAGATCGCGTAGTCCGTGTCCGTGATCAGGCATGACCCGCCCCACGAAAGCGTGATGGACCCGCCGCTCGCCGTGCTCAGGAGCAACGGCGCGCCGGTCGATCCGTCGGGCACGCGCCCGGCCCCGACAACCGCGGCCGCGCCGTAGTAGACGAAGGCGCGGCCCTCGTTCGTCTCGCCGTTGTCGTACTGATACGCCCCAATGATCACGTCGGCGTTGCCGTCGCCGTCGACGTCCCCAGCCGTCGTCACCGAGAGGCCGAACTGGGAACTCGCCTGATCCCCCTCGGCCGTCCACGTCGGGCTCGTCTGCAGGCCCGCGGCCGATCCGTGATACGCGAAGGCCCCACCCTCGTTTGCCTCGCCGTTGTCGTACTGAAACGCTCCGACGATGACGTCGGCAAATCCGTCGCCGTCGACGTCTCCCGCTGTCGCCACGGAACCGCCGAAGGAGGCGCTGGCCTGGTCGCTCTCGGCCGTCCAGGCCGGGCTCGTCAGCAGGCCCGCGGCCGATCCGTGGTAGGCGAACGCGCGGCCCTCGTTCACCTCACCGTTGTCGTAGAGTTGCGCCCCGACGATGACGTCGGAGAACCCGTCGCCGTTGACGTCTCCTGCGGTCGCCACCGAGATGCCGAAGCGGGCGCTCGCCTGGTCGCTCTCGGCAGTCCACGCCGCGCTCGTCGCCAGACCCGCGGCCGAGCCGAGGTAGACAAAGGCGCGGCCCTCGTCCGTCTCGCCGTTGTCGAACGACAGCGCCCCAACGATGACGTCCGAAATGCCGTCGCCGTTGACGTCCCCCGTCGGCGCCACCGAAGCGCCGAAAGAGGCACTCGCCTGGTCACTCTCCGCCGCCCAGGCGGGGTTCGTCGCTAGACCCGCGGCCGAGCCGTAGTACACGAAGGCGCGTCCCTCGTCCGCTTGGCCATTGTCGTACAGGTTCGCCCCAACGATGACGTCCGCGTAGCCGTCGTCGTCGACGTCCCCCGCCGTGGTCACTGACGTGCCGAATAAGGCGCCCGCTTGATCGCTCTCGGCCGTCCAGGCGGGACTGGTTTGCAGGCCCGCGGCCGAGCCGTGGTACACGAAGACTCGACCCTCATCCGACTGGCCGTTGTCGTAAAAACGCGCCCCGACGATGATGTCGTGGTAGCCGTCGCCGTTGACGTCTCCGGCCGTCGACACGGAGTGGCCCATCGAGGCCGCCGCCTGGTCGCTCTCGGCGGTCCAGGCGGGGCTGGTCTGGAGGCCCGCGGCCGAGCCGTGGTACACGAAGACGCGGCCCTCGTCGGTCTGGCCGTTGTCGTAGGCCCGAGCCCCGATGACGACATCGGCAAATCCATCGCCGTTGACGTCCCCCGCTGAAGCTACCTGGTAGCCGAACTCGGCGCTCGCCTGGTCGCTCTCCACGGTCCAGGTCGAACTCGTCACTACGGGGCCAACCGTCACCGGATAGGTCGCACCGGTGTCGTCGAGCAGGATGCGCAGCCCACCCAGGCCCGGTGGCGACGAGACCTCAATCCACGAACGCAGCACGCGCCCGCGCGCGTCCTCCGCGCGCAGTTCGGCGTAGCGCACGACTCTTTCCCCGTGCGGCGTAGCGAAGTCGATCGCCTGACCATCCGCCGCGATCACAGGCGACAGCGTGCCGCCGAGCGCGAAATCGAGATGGACGAAACCGCCCGTCGCCACGATGCGGC
>JANNRU010000026.1:0-10865 GCA_031401755.1 Acidobacteriota bacterium
CTTCGCCGAAGAAAATCATCTGGTTGAGCGATGCGAGGAACTTGGCCTCGCGCTCGAAGCGCGCCAACCGCTCGGGGTCGGACGCGAACGTCGCCGGGAGCACCTTGATCGCCACGTCGCGGCCGAGCGTGGAGTCGGTCGCCTTCCAGACGACACCCATCCCGCCCTCGCCAATCTTCTCGACCAGGCGGTAGTGCAGGAGCGAAGCACCGGCAGCGATCATTTTTTCTCCAACGGCATGCTGAAATCAGGCCAAACCTGATTCCAAGAGCGCGCGGGCCAACAAGTCGCCGAGATCCAGTGCGTCCGCGGTGCGGGTGAGATACGCGCGGTCGAGCCCGCCACCCTGCACCTTCAGCACGCCCAGGACGTCGCGCCACTGCCGGTCCGACACGCCCCCGCCCATGCGGTACCAGCGCAGTTTGTGGATCACGACGTCTTCGGGCGAGGCCAGTTGGACCTCGGATCCCGGCTCGGCGCGCAGCGCGACGCGGCGGCTACGAGCGAGCTGCTCGCGGTCAGCAGGTCGTCGGGTGACACGTACACATCGGCTTTGACCAGCATTCCCTCGTGGATCATGTTGAAGCTCGACTTGTCGCGCACGGCGCGTCGCACCGATTCGTCGAGGATGTGGCAGTCGGCCTCCGTCGCGGCAACAAGGGCGTCCACGTGCTGCTGGCCCAACTCCACGACGACGGCCACGTCAAGCGTCGTGCGGACCTCACCGTAAACGGACGACGCGACGGATCCACCGATGCGATAGCGCACGCCGAGGAGCTCGAGGACCCGGCCGAGAATCAGCGCGAGTTCCACCGGATCGGGTGCGGTCACCACCCTTCTCGCTCCGGATCCCAGCCGAACAGGGTGATCGCAGCATCGCGGCCGAGAACGAGGGCGGCGAAGCGCTTGCGCAACTCCGCGGCGGTTGCTTCGGGATGGCGCTGCCGCAGTCCAGCCATCGCCAGCTCGCACGCCGATCGGGTCGAAGCGGAGAGCATCTCGGCCTTGCGCCACGGCGGCAAGGCCCGCAGCCGCTCGAACAGGTAGCGCTCGGTTGCCTCGTCGGTATCGAGCGATTGCGGTCGGTAACCGTCGGGTTGCATCGCTCCGGATACCGGCATCGAGACCTCGTTACTCCAGGTCGGAGGCCCAAAGCGAGGACATTCTATCTCGTCGCGCGCTCAGCACGAGAGAGAACGCCACGCTGCCGAACGTCGCGGCCACGAACGCGACCCCGCCAGAATCGCCCGCGCTGCCGGACTTCCGCAGGAGGTCGCCGAGCGGAGGCGGAACTTCGCGCGCAAGCGCGGCTCGAAAGAACGCGCCGCTCCTGCTCGTGGGCCGAATCGAGGCGATGCGTTACGAGCCACGGGCCTGGTCGCAGCTCACGGGCCGTTGGAGGTCATCGTCCGGCAGGAGAGCGCAATAGGCGCGAACGCCGTATCTTCTGGCGACTTCACGGGGGGAGGGGACGATGAGCGAGATCCGGGCGGCGCTGTTCCTGGCAGGGGTGCTGGTGGCTGCGGGCTCATCGTCGAGCGCGCAGAGCGTCGTCTGGGCCCAGCGCATGGGCGGCGCCGGCTTCGAAGCGACCTTTTCCATCGCCGCGGACACGAGCGGCCACTCGTACGTGACGGGGCTCTTCGAAGGCACGGCCACGTTCGGCGCCTTCACCTTGAATGCCGCCGGCTCCCAGGATGCGTTTGTCGAGAAGGTCGATCCCACCGGTACGGTTCTGTGGGCCAAGCGCATGGGCGGGGGACCGGGCACCGGCGGCTACGGCATCGGCCTGGACGCGGACGGGAACACCTACGTGGCCGGCTCGTTCACGGGCAACTCCACCTTTGGTGATTTCACCCTCGCCTCGGCGGGCAACTCGGACATCTTCGTCGCGAAGCTCGACCCCGCGGGCACGGTGCTGTGGGCCACGCGCATGGGTGGGACATTCACGGACGACGGCACCTCGATCGCCGTGGACGCAAGCGGGAACACCTACGTGACGGGCTACTTCTACGGCGCCGCGAACTTCGGCGCGTTCCCCTTGACCCCGGCCGGCGGCGGCGACGTCTTCGTGGCGAAGCTCGACCCCGACGGCGAGGTGGTGTGGGCCCGGCGGATGGGCGGGACGTTCGGCGACCAGGCCTTCGGCATCTCCGTCGACACACACGGCAACAGCTACGTGACGGGGTACTTTCAAGGCACAGCCGCATTCGGCGCCCACGGCCTGATCTCCGCGGGCAACTTCGACATCTTCGTTGAGAAGCTCGGCCCCGACGGAACCGTGCTGTGGGCCCGGCGGATGGGCGGGACGGGCTTCGACATCGGCGCCCGGACCGCGGCGGACTCCAGCGGCAATTCGTACGTGACGGGGCGCTTCCAAGGCGTCGGCGCCTTCGGCGCCTACTCACTGACTTCTGCGGGCAGCAGCGACGTCTTCGTCGAGAAGCTCGGCCCCGACGGAACCGTGCTGTGGGCCCGGCGGATGGGCGGGTCCTCCGCCGACGACGGATACCGGATCAGCGTGGACGCGGGCGGGAACTCCTACGTGTCGGGAAACTTCGACGGCGCCGCGACCTTCGGCACGTACACGCTGAGCTCCGCGGGCGACGACGACGTCTTCGCCGAAAAGCTCGACCCGAACGGCCTCGTCCGCTGGGCCATCCGCATGGGTGGCGCATCCGGAGACCCCGCCGGTGGCATCTTCGTGGATGCGGGCGGGGACGTCTACCTGTCCGGGGCCTTCGCCGACAGCGCGACTCTCGGCAGCTTCACCCTTAGCTCCGCGGGCGACGAGGACATCTTCGTCGCCAGGCTGGGCTCGCGTTATGCGGCGCTCGGCGATTCCTACTCCTCGGGCGAGGGGCTTTCACCGTATCTCCCCGGCACTGAGAACGCATGCCACCGCTCCCCGCAGGCCTACCCCTACCAGTTGAGCTTCCCCGGGATCTCGCTTGCGGGCAGCAGCTTCATCGCCTGCACCGGCGCGACGACCGACAACGTGCGCCCTGGTGGCGAGGGTCACTTCGGCGGGCCGTCCCAGTTGGACGAACCCTATTCCCCCGATCCGAACACGGCTGTCGTGAACGCCGCGACGCAGCTGGTGACGCTGACCATCGGTGGCGATGACATGCGGTTCGCCTGGGTTCTGCAGAAGTGCGCGAAGAACTGCCCACGGGTCGGCATCCCCGCGTTCTCGAGCTGCGAGAGCAACGACTGCCGTCCGTTCGGCAGCAGCGGACCGACGCTTCGGCAGTACCTGCTGCAACTCCTTCCCGGGGTCCAGGCGGACGTCACGAACGTCTACCGTTGCATCCGCGACACCCACGCGCCCAATGCCTCCGTCCTGGCTCTCGGTTATCCGCGCTTGTTCAGGGCGCCGCCGGATTCGTGCGGGGGCAGCGCGGGTTTCAACGAGAACGAACAACGCTTCCTCAACGACATGGCGCTGACGCTGAACGCGTCGGTCGAGAACGCCGCGTCGGCGGCAGGCGTTCACTTCGTCGATGTCCTGCCAGATTTCCGAACTCACGAGGTCTGCTCGCCGGATCCTTGGGTCAATGGGGTGCAGTTCAACCCGTTCTCGGGCACATTCCACCCCAACACGGAAGGGCAGATGAACTATGCGCGAGTCCTCGATCGCTTCCTGGCGGCTTCGGCCATTCCTCCGGGTTCCGCAAACCTCCCGGCGAATCCACCGCCCGGTCTCCCCGGTACCTGCGCGCCCGGCCTGACGGCCGCGTCGACCGCGAGGGCAGGACAAAACCTCGGACCGACCGTACCTCTCGTCTCCGAGCTGGCCGTCGAACCCGCGTCGTCACCTGTCTGCGAGAGCCACGGACTCTACGTCTCGGGGCAGAGTGTCCGCCTTCAAGGCAGCGGCTTCGGTTCGCTGCAGTCGGTCGCCGTTCAGTTGGGCGCCGGCGACGGCGACTTCGTCGCCAGTCTCGGGAACGTCCAGGCGGATGGTGGCGGTGTCCTCGATGCGGTTCTGGCACTACCCGCCGGGGCGCCCACGCAGGGCACCGCTCTCGTCGAGGCCCAGGGCCTGCGGAGCGACGGCGGGATCCTGCTGCTGTGGGTGCAGATCGGTTTGAGCACCTCCTTCGGGTCGGACCAAGACGGCGACGCCACGCCGGACCCGTGCGACGACTGCCCGCTGACCGCGAACCCCGACCAGATGGACAGCGACGGCGACCGGATCGGCGACGCCTGCGATCTCTGTCCGAACGATCTCGAGAACGACCTCGACGGCGACGGATCGTGCGCCGACGTGGACCCGTGCCCTTGGGACTTCGCCAACGACGCCGACTCGGACGGCCGATGCGAGACCGTCGACAACTGTCCCACGGCCCCGAACGCCGACCAGGCGGACGCCGATGGCGACATGTTCGGGGACTTCTGTGATTGCGCTCCGGCGGATCCCGGCGCCGGCGCGGTCCCGCCGGGGGCTGCCCGGCTGGTGTGGGATGCCTCGCGGACGACGCTCTCCTGGGACCCGCTGGCCCCTGGCGTCGCCGGCGGGCAGGTGATCTACGACCTCGTCTGGGGTGCCCTGGAATCCCTGCCCGTCGGGATCGGTATCGAGGCCTGTGGCGCCTCCGGCGTTGTCGGGACGACGACGGCCGATCCGTCGCCGATGCCGAGCAGCGGCGACGGATTCTGGTTCATCGTCCGCGGCCGCAATGCCTGCGGCGCGGGAACCTACGGATCCGACAGCGACGGGGTGGAGCGAACCAGCAGCGCTTGTCCATAGGTTGCGGGATCCAGCCCTTCGGCACGGAGTCCGTTCCGGCCCTCTCGTGGCCCGGGCTGATCGCGCTCGCGGACTAGCTGCTGGCAGTGTGACCTACGGCGGACAGGAGTTGGTCAGGCTTTTGATCGCGACGTCGCACTCGCCGGAGGAGCCACCGGCGCCCGCACCCTCGCGCTCGAAACCCGCGCTGTCCTGGCCCCACGAGCCCTCCGTCGCGGCACCGTTGGTGGCGACGACGATCCACCAGACGAAGCCGGTCGAGCCGGCGAACGCCGGCGGCACCCCGGTCCAGGTGAACGGCGAGGCGACGCCGATCGAGCAGCGCGCGCCCGTTAGTTCGTACCCGCCGCCCGTCGAGGCGGGCAGACCGAGTGCGTAGCCGTAGAGGATCTCGTGGTCCGCGGCACCGGCGCACGTCGTCGTATCCCACGACACCGAGAGCGCGGAGCCGTCCGGTGCCAGCTTGCCCACGAGCATCGGCGAGCCGGTCTGGCCGTCCGGAACGCCGGGAGGCGCGCTTGCCGTGCCCGTTACCGTCACGCTGCCGACCATGAACCCTGCGTGCGGCTGGCAGACGTAGGGATTCAAGCCCGCCTGGGTGAACGTGTGATCGAGGACCCAGAATCCCGTCGCCGGGCCCGACGTGAAGGACTCGCTCGCCGTCTCGTCGCCGCAACCGCCCTGCGCCGGCGTGCACGACACGACGTTGTGCAGACTTCCCGTTACGTTCGTCCAGCGCACGGTGTCGCCGACCGTCACGGATATATCCTGTGGACTGAAGAAATCGTCGTTCGCGCTGACCTCGAAGAGCCGCGGAGAAGAAGAGACGTCCCGGTAGGTCAGCGGGCCCATCTCCCCGCCCGCGATCCGGAGCGTCCGCCCTGCGAGCTGGATCGATTCGCCCTTGACCTCGGGATGGACCTCGCGGCGCAAGATCCCCTGTGGCCCGAGATCGAGAAGCGCAAGCCCGCTCTCGCCGAGTGCGTAGAGCCGCCCTGGGCTCGCCGCGAGGGCCACGACACCCTCGTCGTACGGGATCGAGCGCACGATGAACGGATGGCTCGGGTCGCGCGCTTCGATCTCGACGAGGCCGCGTCCGGCGACGGCGGCGAAGACGGTCCGGCCAGTAGCCGCGATCGCATCGAAGCTCGCTCGCAGCGAGAGGAAGCTCGGCGCGATCCCACGAGAAGCGTGGCAAGCGCGGGTCCCGGCGATCGGCACGAAGCGCACGCCGAAGCCGTCCTCGGCCACGACGAGCCAAGTGTCCATGGCGGCGAGATGGAGCCTCCCTTTCGAAGCGGGCACCAGCGGAACCACGTCGCGCCCCTCGCGGATCGCGCCGTCGTCCCCGGCGAGGAAGAGCCGCCGGCCGACGAACGCCGCATCGACGACCGCGACCCCGGGGTCGATGCTCGCGCCATCGACGAAGACGCTCCGGCCCGCTCCGTACGCGCTGCGGCCCGCGCCGTCGGCGATCCAATCCGCGCGCTGGGCGACCACCAAGCCCAGGCGAACGAAGCGTGCGGGCTCGTTCGCTCGTCCAGGCGACGGGGCGAGAAGCGCCGCGGCGGCCAGGGCCGTCGCGGCCGCTGTCCTTCGCGCTCTCAGACGAGCCCCAGCTCCTGCGCCCCGAGCCCGGCCCCCGTGTACCCGGGGAATACCGTGTCCGCGAGCGCGGGGTTGGCCCCCATGTGGTCGCGCAGGATCTCCCAGAAGATCGAGCGGTAGTCGGTGCGCTCTAGGAGATACCGTCCCTGGACGCCGAGCGTCACGCCCGCAGGCCACGTCGACGCGTCGCAGTTGTAGACGCCGCCGTTCACGCTCCCGCCGGCGACGAAGAGGCAGCTCGCCGCGGCGTGGTCCGTGCCGCCGCTGCCGTTCTCGATCGTCGTCCGCCCGAACTCCGACAGCGTGACCACGACAGTGTTGCTCCAGATCGACGGGTAGCCCCGCGGGTCGGTTGCGGCGCCCGACAGCACGGTGCGCAGCGACTTCATCGCGTAGGCCAGCCACGAGAACAGCTCGGCCTGCACGCCCGTGAGCTGGCCCTGCCCACTGTGCGTGTCGAAGCCCGCAAGCTGAGTTCCCGCGACGCGGGTGCCGTTCGTGCTCGCCCCCGTGCTCTCGAGCAGCGACAGCGCGCAGACCTTGACCGACCGGAAGAAGTCGAACGACTGCGTCGAGAAACCGGCCTGGTTCGTCGCCGCGCTGACCGGGAAGAGCGAAAAGCCCGTGTTCGGATCGAGCGGGTTCCAACTCGCCTGGTCCCACGCGGCGTACTCGTCGAGCGTGTCGACGAGCTTGACCCCCGTCTGTGACAGGATCGGCCGGTAGACCTCGAGCCCGTCGAGGCCCGCGTACTCGCTGCGCCAGCGCGACTTGAACTTTGTCAGCTTCGGGTCGGTGAGGATGTAGCTGAAGTCGTCCGGGTCGGCGACGTTGACGAAGCGCTCGGCGCCACGCAGCATCAGCGGCGGCGTGGCCTGGACCGACAGCACCGGCAGGCTGACTCCCGCCGACAGCGCGCTGTCGTGGACGTAGCGGTAGAGCCAGCCCTCGAAGAGCTGCGCCTGCGTCGGATCCCCGTTTTCCCAGATCCGCTGGCCGTCGAAGTGCGAGCGGCTGTTGTTCGCGTAGCCCACGCGATGCACGACGGCCAGGTCGCCGGCCGCGAAGGGCTCGAGCAGCCCTCCGAGGGACGGATGAAGCGAGGCGAAGCCGTTCAGGTCGTACGGCGCCGAGTAGGGCACGAAGAGCGTCGGCCGGTGCGCCGCGCTGTAGTCCGGATCGCCGTGCGGGATGACGGCGTTCAGCCCGTCGTTCCCCCCGCGCAAGAAAATGAACAGGAGCCGCTTGTCGCCCGTCGCGGTCACCGAGGCCAGCGCCTCCTGGATGAACGGCGTGGGGAACAGCGACGTGATGCCGAACCCGGTCAGCGTGACCCCACAGCCCTTCAAGAACAACCGGCGGGAGCAGGAGCAGGCGCTCGCGTGCTGGAGGGCATTTCGCTTCTTGCCCATGGCTCACTGCTCCTGGAACTGGGCGTAGCCCAAGAGGAAACCGACGAGGTCCTTGATCCGCGCGTTGTTGTAGGTCGCTTGATTCCCGTTGTCGTCGGTGTTCAGGAAATCGATCGCGTTCTGGCGCTCGGCGGACGTCAGCGCGCCGCCGAAGAGCACGTCGCTGAGGAAATCCACGACCGCCGCCGCGTTACCCGGAGCGGTCGGGATGCCGTGGGCCACGAGGAGCGCGAGCGGATCCGAGCCGAAGTTGCTTCCCGTCGCCGCTGCGAGCTGAATCCCGAAGTTCTGGCGCTCGAGCGTGTTGTTCGTGTCGAGCCAGTCGTCTCCGTTCTCCGGCCACCCCGTCGGCACCGGATCGAGGTACGGCAGGTACTGTGCCCGCGTCAGATAGTTGAAGACCTGCGAGTTGCCGTTCGTCTTCCCGCGAATGGCTCTGAAGGCGCTGACGAAGTGCTCGAGCGGCGTCTTGATCTTCGAGCCCACCCGATCAGGATCGAGAAACGCCGCGGAGGTCAGCGCGGCCCGCAGGACTTCGCGCATGTCGCCGACCCCGTGCGGATTCCCCGACTGGTTCCACTCGAGAACCAAGGCGTCGACGAGCGCCGTATCGGGCGAGTCCGTGACGAAGCGCTCGAGAATTTTCTTCGAGATATACCGCGGCGTCGAGGGATGGGCGACGATGGCGTCGAGCGCGATCTCCAGTTCCTGCACCTGTGCCGTGGGATTTCCGCACGTCGAGGCGATCGTCACCTGCTGCGGCGTGCCCTGGAACAGCACTTTCGACGTGCAGTCGTGCCTGTTGCTCAGGAAGTTCGCGACCCACGCCCCCGGCGTCGCAGTGTCCCAGTAGTTGGCCAGGCAAGGCGCCAGCGGATCCCCCGCGTTCGCCGGGGACTTCCGGCAGAAGTTCCAGCCGGTGAATACCATGGCCAGCCGCTCGACGTCGGTTTGCGTGTAGCCCCCGTCGACCCCCATCGAGGACAACTCGAGGATTTCGCGCGCGTAGTTCTCGTTGGGCGCCGCGACCACGTTCGTGATCGTGTCGAGAAAGATGATCATCGCGGGGCTCTTGGCGCTGGCCTCGAGCATCTCGCGGAAGCTCCCGTCAAAGCTCAGGTTCTGGAACGTGTCGAACTCGTGTTTCTGGGCCAGCGCGGCTTGCTGGTTTGCCCGTTGCGGGTAGCTCGCGTCGCACTGCGGCGGAACGCCCGGGCTCGTGCAGGGCGGAAAGAGCCGCTGGTACTGGTCGCCGACCTTGCGGTTCTCCGTGTTGAAGTGGTTGGTCCAGAAGCTCCCTACCTGCTCGGCAAGCTGACGCCGCGCGTACACGCCACCGACGACCTGCCGCGCGACGAGTTCCGTCGCGGTGTCGGGGGGCTCGATCGCCGCGAGGCGCGACGTCAGTTCCGTGTTGTCGGCCTCGCTGATCGTGGCGGGATCGAGCTGTTCGTTGACGTAGGCCGCAAGGCTCCCGAGCGTCGCGACGCGGTCGCGCGACCACTCACTCCAGCCGTAGCCGGTACGATCGAGGACGTGGTTGCGCATCAGCGGCCCGCAATGCCCGAGCACCGCGTGAGCAACCCCTTGCGAGTCGGTTCCCGCCGTGCCCTCGAGACCCGCCGAGGACTCCCCGGTGACGAGGTAAAAGAAGCCGGCGTCCGGCTCGGGGGCGGCGGGCGTGGCGAAGCTCGTTCCGTTGACGCGATAAGCGTGGCACCGCCCCGGGATGCCCGAGGTCAGGTCCGCCAGCGTGCCGCGGTACACGTCGTAGGCGCTGGCACCTGAAGCCGGTGCCCAGACGAGGGTCGTCGGTTCATCGAAGACGACCCCCTGGACCTCCGGCGGCGCCTGCGCCGACGCGCGGGCAACCACCAAGGCCGCGAGGAGCAACGCTCGAGGTCTCATCCTGCCTCCCCCCTTCTTCCGGAAGCCCCCGAATCGGGCGAGACCAGACGCATGACGCATGCGGGAGGAAGCGTACGCCGAGACGCTCCGCGCGGCAATCAACGCCTTCGCCAACACGGATGTGGGTGGCGCAGGGTCTGCACGGCGTGCTCTAGGACGAGCGAACGGGGGAATAAGAACCCGCGCACCCTTACGTGAAGGCGCGGGTGGCAGCGGTCGCGAGCGGTCAGAGCCAGACGATGGGCTTGAACCCACCCCAGAACATGCGCTGGGCGTCGAACGGCATCGCGTCGGGGACCATCAGGTCGGCGAGGCGCGGATCCTTCATCACCTTGGCCAAGACCCGGTCCCGCTGCGCGCGCGACTTATACACGACGTAGGCGAAGATCACCGTTTCGTTCTTCTTCAGCTTGACGCTTTGCGGAAACGAGGTCGACTTCCCGGGTTTCACGTCGTCGGCGACGCACTCCACATACTCGAGCGCGCCGTGATCGCGCCAGACTTTACCGGCCCGCGTCGCCATGCGGCGGTAGGCCGCGAGTTTCTTCTTGGGGACCGGCAGGACGAAACCGTCGACGTAGCGAGCCATCGGGACCTCCTGGATTCCAAGGACGGCCGTTATCGTACCGCATTCGCCCGTGGCCATCGAGCGCAACGGTTTTCATTCCTGAACCGCGACTCAGGACGATTGTCGTGCCGCACGGGTGCGAAGAGTCCAGATTCGCCGGGTCCTCCCATCGAGCGTTACGATGGCTCCGACCGCCGAGACCGTCTGGTCTATTGATTCGCCCGACGCTTGATCCGAGGTTCAACAGCGGCCAGATCAAGATTCCGTCGACGGGAAGTTCGCGCGATGCGTGGCGCCGTCGCGGAGTTCGGTCGATTCGGCAGTCGAGTCGTGGGTTGCGTAAACAAGGGTGAGCACCGGTTAGGATGCGTCGGCGCAAATCGGAGTGCGAGGCGGGAAAGATGCTAGGCCGCGAGTCGATGGTATTAATGCAGCATCCCGCCGAGTCGTTCGCGGCATCGAACCGGTCCGGCACCCGTCCCGTTTGCTTCGGGTTCGATGAGCGCGGCGGTTTCGCAAGTCGATGGCGAACGGTAGGTACATCGTGACCAGCCCTCGTCGGCCCCACATCTCGACGGTCGTGAAGTCGATCGCAGCGATCGTCGCCCAGTGCGCA
>JANNRU010000027.1:0-2940 GCA_031401755.1 Acidobacteriota bacterium
TCGAGATCGTCGAACGCCCAGCCTATGGCTGCGACGCGCATCGCCGACCCGTTTCCAAAACTGTTGTAGGGCGCTGCGTCTTCGCGGAAGAGCCAGTCACGGAACCAGCCGCCGTACCCTGCGTTCGGGTAGCGTCGCCCCCATCGGCGAATCGAAGTACCGAACTCCGCGCCCTCGCGAATTGCGCTGGCCACAGCGATGGTGAGTACCGTGTCATCCGTGAATCTCGAACGGGGCACGAACAGTGGGAAGTTCTTCGCCTTCGGGAGCGCGCCTTCGTGCACGGACCCTATGACGTCTCCCGAGATCGCTCCGATCACGCACAACCTCCGCTGGTATTGCAGTCACCAAACGTTGTTTTCAGTTGCGAGCTGACTTGGCGCGGACCGTGCGAAAGCACGGGCCGTGACAAAGCAGATCGGCAACTGCAAAACTGTGTTAGCTGGCAGGCCTCCAGCGCGTCCCTAACCGCTTGAATTCTGGCCGTACGTTAACACGTAAAGGACTTTGGACCTTCGCTCGAACACCTCAGCCAACTTGGTTCCGTCGTAGGTCGCCATATTGTGCGGCGAGGTCAGCGTGAGTCGGTTTAGGAAGTGGTACTCACCCTCGGGACCTCCGGTGCCAAGTTTCCAAACCTCGACCCCTTGATTAGGCAACAATTTAAGTTCGACCGCGCAAAGAGACTCATCCAGCGTGAATTCGCTTGCTGCCTTCATGTGATTCACCGGGAGATCCTTTCCGACCTTCCGGGCAGGCATCAGTTTGGGTGGCCCCTCGAATGGAGGTGCCAGAAGGCATCCTCGCCTTCCGTCAGACAGTTGGTGAGGTTCTACGCTGTACTGAACGGAAATGGGCTCCCGCGAGTAGTTCAGCACGACGAAGGAAGTGATCCACGAACAGCTGGCCGTCGTGAGCAGGTACACCGCCGTGGAAACCAAGACGAACCGCTTCATTCTCTTCTCGACGCGCTTCCTGCCAGCTAACAAGATATCTGCAGAACAGCGTATTGGTATCGGCAGCCCTGTCGAAAAACGGAGGCGCTTGGATCTGGCATCACGGCAAGTCCCATTGTACGAGAGGATTAGCCTTTCGACTCGTCAGAGTTGCCCGGGGGCAACACTGCAGGGGTGGTGCCTGGGCCTCCCGGCCGGACCAAGCCCAGTCGGTCGGCGGGGCTCAAGACGCCTCGGCCTCCGCGGTTCAGGACGTGCGTGTAAAGCATGGTCGTGCGGACGTCGCGGTGGCCCAGAAGCTCTTGCACCGTTCGGATGTCGTGGCCGTCTTCGAGCAGGTGCGTGGCGAAGGAGTGTCGGAACGTGTGGCAGGTCGCTGGCTTGGTGATTCCGGCGCGGACCACGGCGAGGTGGACGGCGCGCTGGAGAACAGATTCGTGCAGGTGGTGGCGCCGCCGTTGCTTCGTTGCCGGCTCCACGTAGGTTCTCGTGGCCGGGAAGACCCACTGCCAGGCCCACTCGCGACCGGCGTTCGGGTACTTGCGTTCGAGGGCGTCCGGCAGTTCGACCCAACCGGCACCCCGGCGCAGGTCCTCCTCGTGCTGCCGGCGAACCGATTCGAGGTGCGCGACGAGGTACGGGCGCAGCCCCGCCGGCAGCATCGTGCGGCGATCTCGGCCGCCCTTGCCCTGTCGCACGACGATCTCGTTGCGGGCGAAGTCCACGTCCTTCACGCGCAACCGCGCGCACTCGAGGAGCCGCAGCCCGGCGCCGTAGAGCAGTCCGGCCATCAGCCACGGCAGGCCGTCGAGTCGGTCGATGACCGCGCGGACCTCCTCTCGGCTCAGCACCACGGGGAGTCTCGACGTCGTCTTGGCTCGCACGATCCCGTCGAGCCACTCGAGCTTCCGGCCCAGCACGGACTGGTAGAGGAACAGAATCGCGCTCAGCGCCTGGTTCTGGGTCGACGCGCTGAACTTGTGTTTCACGGCCAGACTCGTCACGAACTGCGTGACCTCGGTCTCGCCCATGGTCGCCGGGTGACGCTTGCCGTGGAACAGGATGAAGCGCTTGATCCACAGGACGTAGCTCTCTTCGGTTCGGCGACTGTAGTGCCGGGCGCGGATCGCTTCGCGAACGCGATCGAGCAATCTCGGCGGGGTCGGGATCGGAGGGGAGGCCGGACTTTCACGCACGGTCCACGCGCTTCCGTTTAGATCACCGCTTGGCCGTACTCTTTGTGGCGCATGCAATATGGCGCCGCGAGCTTGCATGTCAGATCTCCTCTCGAGGCGGCTGGCCGGATGCTACGCCGGCCCCCTGTCGTCGTCAATCCGCTGCCGCAGTTGCCGCCGGGCGAGCCGGAACACGATCATCCGGCGGTCGGGTAGAGCGATGGCGCGTTGATCGGTAGGTGGAGGGTTACCAGTCCCGCCCTTTCGGTTGCGAGGTGGGCTCACATTTCCACCGTGGCCACGTTTGAAGATGCTAGGCCGCGTCTCGATGGTAGTAGCGCAGCATCCCGCCGAGTCGCTCGCGGCATCGAACCGCTCGGGAGTCTGTCCCACTTGCTTCGGGCTCGATGAGCGCGTTGGCGAGCCCTTGGTGGTTCCTCTCGGCGTGGTAGTGGGTGAGGTACTCTTGAACCGCGCGGTGCAGCGATTCTTCGCCGAAGAAAATCATCTGGTCGAGACACTCCGATTTGATTGACAGCATGAATCGTTCGATCCAGGCGTTTGAATTGGGAGAGCGTTCCGGGAGACGAACGGGTTCCATGCCGGCCTCGTCAAGCAAGGCGCGGAAAACCCAGTGAACCTGTGTCACGATTCGTCGGACGCGTCCTCGACCGACTCCACGCTCGGCCGCGACGTGGCGATCAAGGTGCTCCCGGCGACGTTCGCGTCCGACCCCGAGCGGTTGGCGCGCTTCGAGCGCGAGGCCAAGTTCCTCGCATCGCTCAACCAGATGATTTTCTTCGGCGAAG
>JANNRU010000028.1:0-3920 GCA_031401755.1 Acidobacteriota bacterium
TCGAGCAGATCGGCGTCGAGCGTCAGGCTCCCTTCGTATTCCACGTCGCATTCCGTGACCGTGATCCGGTGGATCTTGGCCCGGAGCATTTCTCGTCGCATCGCGTCTCTCCTTGGGGCCTCGGATCACCCGCCTGCGGCTGGACGTCCTCGGCCTCGGAACGCTCGAACAAGTCTAACGGTCGACAGGGTGCGGATCAAGCCGGCCGCAGAAACGTATTGTCGATCAGCCGGGTTCCCCCGGACCAGGCCGCGACCACCAGTAGCGCCTCTCCCGCCACGTGGGTCACCGGCTCGAACCAGGTCGGATCCACCAGTTGGACGTAGTCGATCGACAGCGCGGGCTCGGCCTGGAGGGCCTCGCGGGCCGCGGCGACGATCCGCTCCGCTTGGCGCTGCCCGGCCTCGACGAGCTTGCGCGCCGCCTCCAGGGCCCGCGGAATCGCCAATGCCGCTCGACGCTCGTCGGGCGACATCCGTGCGTTGCGGCTGGAGAGGGCCAGACCATCCTCGTCGCGCAGAATCGGGACGACGAGGATCTCCACGTCGAGCATCAAGTCCTTGACCATTCGACGAATGATCGCAGTCTGCTGAGCATCCTTCTGACCGAACGCGGCGACGTCAGGGCGAACGATCTCCAGCAGCTTGAGCACGACCGTGCTCACTCCCCGGAAGTGTCCCGGACGGCTCGCTCCCTCGATGCGCCCGGAGATCTCCGCAACCTCGACCGTGGTCTGCGCGCCGGGCGGGTAGATCTCTTCTTCACCCGGTGCGAAGACCCAGTCGACGCTCTCGGCGACACACAGATCGGCGTCGCGCGTCAAATCCCTGGGATAGGTATCGAAGTCCTCGCTCGCGCCGAACTGCAGCGGATTGACGAAGATCGACAGCACGACCACGTCGGTCAACTCTCGCACGCGTCGAACCAGCGTGAGATGACCCTCGTGTAGCGCCCCCATCGTCGGCACGAAGCCGATCCGGCGGCCTCGGCCGTGCGCCTGTCGCGCGAGGTCCTTCATCGCTCGGGATCGCCGCACCAGTTCCATCGCCGCGCTCCGCGCTCCGTTCAGCGGTAGGTTTCGTGCTCGCCGGGAAACTCACGGCGTCGCACGTCCTCGATCCAGCGTCGAACCGCGTCGATTTGCAGCGTCCGCGTCTCGGCGTAACGCCTGACGAAGCGGGGCCCGCCATCGGGCAACATGCCCAACAAATCGTGGAAGACTAGCACTTGCCCGTCGCAATCGGCGCCCGCGCCGATGCCGATCGTCGGCACATCAACCGCCTCGGTGACGCGGCGGGCCAACTCACCTGGAATGCCCTCGAGCACCAGGGCGAAGACTCCGGCTTCGGCGAGCGAGCACGCATCGGCGAGTAGGACCTCGGCGGCCTCGGACTCGCGCGCTTGGACCCGATAGCCACCCATTGCCAAGACCGACTGGGGCGTCAGCCCGAGATGTCCGACCACCGGAATCTCCGCGTCCAACAAGGCCCGGACGACGGACAGGCGCTTTGCGCCGCCTTCGACCTTGACCGCGTCGGCGCCGGCCTCACGGACGAAGCGAGCCGCGTTGCGCACCGCGTCGCGCCAGCCAACGTGGTAGGACATCCACGGCATGTCGGCGATCAGCAGGGCCCAGCGACGCGTCCGCCCGACAGCTCGGGCGTGGTGCAACATCTCGTCGAGCGTCACCGGAAGGGTGCTGGTGTAGCCCAGCAGCACGTTCGCCAGAGAGTCTCCGACGAGCAGGGCGTCCACGCCCGCGGCCTCCGCCACCGAGGCGCTGACCGCATCGTACGCGGTGAGCATGACGAGAGGCGGTCCGGCACGCTTGCGCGACCGGAACTCGGGCACGGTCATCAGCGCTCGTGCTTCGGACATCTCGCGACCTCCTCGTCCTCCCCGCCCGGAATACCGGGTCGAGGGGCGCCGGCGCGGCAGACTACGGTTCGGGCGTGCCCAGCGGGCGATAGTACTGCACGCCACGCTCCATCTTGTGGATCTGGTCCACCAACTCGTCGAGGTGCTTCTCGTGACGCACGAAATCGATCGAGGTCGTATCGATCACCAGGAGCGGGGTCGCGTTGTAATGAAAGAAATAATAGTTGTAGGCCTTGTTGACCTCGTTGACGTAGGCCTCGGAGATCTCGGACTCGTAGGTGCGCTGACGCCGCCGGATGCGCTCGATCAGCGTTCGTGTTTCGGCCTGGAGGAAGATCACGAGGTCGGGCTTGGGCACTTGCTGTTCGAGTAGCGCGTAGAGCTTATCGTAGATCAGCAACTCTCCGTCGTCGAGATTGAGGTAAGCGAAGATCTTGTCTTTCGGAAAGACGTAATCCAGCAGGGTGATCTGATGGAACAGATCTCGCTGCGATAGATCCTGCAACTGGCGATACCGCGAGAGCAGGAAAAAGAGCTGAACCTGGAAAGCGGCCCCGGGTCGGTCCTCGTAAAAGCCTTGGAGGAATGGGTTATCCATCTCCTCCAAGACCTTGTGCGCGTCGAACCGACGCGCCAAGAGCTCGACGAAGGATGTCTTGCCCACGCCGATCGGCCCTTCGACGGCGATCGATCTGAAATTCATTCGGTAGGAGTGCTCCCGGCCGAGCGGGATTATAGGGGGATGGCTTGCCGCGGGGCAAGCGCATCGATCGGACCGAGCCTTCGCGCCACCGGACCACGCCCTCGAAGTTCTCTCGCCCGCTCGCCGATCGTCGCTCGGCGGCCTGGGACGGTCAGGTCGGAGGCGATCTCGGCGAGAGGCTCGAGCACGAAGGACCGATCCCACAACCGGGGATGCGGCACCACGAGATCGGGCAGCTCGAGCACAATCGCGTCGGCCAACAGCAAGTCGAGGTCGAGCGTGCGAGCGCCCCCGTTTTCCGAGCGGTCCCGTCCGTGGCACCGCTCGAGCCCTTGCAAGAGCCCGAGGATCTCGCTCGGCGTCCTTTCCGAGCGGACGAGCGCGACCATGTTGAAAAACCAGTTCGGATCGCAGATCCCGACCGGCTCGGTCTCCCAGACCGACGATTGGGCCGCGGGCGCAAGATCGACCCGCACGAACTCACCGAGAGCAGAACCCAGATGGGCCGCTCGGTCGCCGAGATTGCTACCCAGGCCGATCCAATAGTCCACTTCCGGGCCTTTCTCGAGGAAACCCCGTCATCATATCCGAGTCAGATCCTCCCGGAGCCGAGCGCCTTCGATCTCCTCGACCATGGAAGCGACGCCACGAATCCGGTATCCTGAGCGACCGGGTCTGGACCGTACGGCACATGAAGGAGAGGACGCGATGGCGACGAAGAAGAACTCGCCGGGCGGCGGCGCTGCCCCATCGGCGGAATACGAGGCCCTCGTCGCCAGCTTCGGCGAGGCGGTCAACTTGATGAGAAAACAACGACTCGCCGAGGCCAAGGCGGCCTTCGAGGCCCTCGCCGACGCGAATCGTTCGGAGCTCGAGCTCGCCGAGCGTTCGCGGATGTACGCCCGGATCTGCGAGCGGCGTGGCGCGCCCCCACCCCCGCCGCCGCAGTCGATCGAGGATCGCTATCTCGAAGCGGTGTTCCAGGCCAACAACGGTCACACCGAGCCCGCGCTGCGGTTGATCGAGGAGTGCCTGCACTCCGACCCGATGTCCCCGCGTTACCTTTACGCTCGTGCCAGCATCCACGCATTGCGAGGAGCTCTCGAGCAGACGATTTCCGACTTGCGTCAGGCGATTGCCATCGAGCCGCAGATCCGTTTTCACGCGGCCAACGATCCCGACTTCTCTGGCGTGCGCGAAGAGCCGACCTTCATCGATCTCATCGAGCCCACACGCGCCTCGACGTGAGGGCTCGCCGCAGTCCCAGTCAAGCCACGGGCACTACCGCTCCCACCGTGCTGATCCTGGCCGCCGGACAGGGAACGCGGATGCGCTCGTC
>JANNRU010000029.1:0-2395 GCA_031401755.1 Acidobacteriota bacterium
CAGCAGCAACACGGCCAGCACGAACGCGATCGCGGAGAGAATCGCTGCCGGGTAGAGCAGCCGGCGCACGTGGATCGCATACCCGCGACCGGTCAACGGATCGAGCTTACGTCGCGAGGACTGGGCTAGAGAAAAGCCGAGGATCGGCGACAGGCCGAGAACGAGTCCCTCGAGCCAGCGCACGCGATCATCGACCAGACCTCCCAGGTGGCGCCAGGGCCAGAAGACGCACCAGAGTACGGCGCACCACGCGCCGATCCAGACGAGGCCAACCAGACGACGCAGACCGGATATCAGAAGCGGACCCATCGGCGATCCCTCTTGGAGCGGAGGGACCTCCACCGTGAGAAGATCGATCGCCAGCCCCACAACGTCCAGCGCGTAGGGTTGACGGGGTTGCGGATCGTGACCGTAAAGAGTTCCCGGGAGGCAACGACGATGGGCGATGTGCGGAAACTATGGATCGAAGGTCCGGTCGGACGGTTGGCCGCGCTGGTTCGGACCTGCGCGTCTCCCGTGGCAGCCGCCGTGGTTGCGCACCCGCACCCACTCCACGGCGGCACGATGAACAACCCGGTCGTCTTCCATTCCGATCGCGCGCTGAACCGCCGCGGATTCGTGACGATGCGCGTCGACTTCCGCGGTGTGGGCACGAGCGAGGGAACCCACGACAACGGCCGTGGTGAGGTCGATGACCTTGCTGCCGCCGTGACCTGGCTGCACGGGATCGCCCCTGATCTCCCGTTTCTGCTCGTCGGATTCTCGTTCGGCTCGCGCTGCTCGCTGAGGCTCGCCCCACGCGAACCCGCCGTCGTCGGGGTCGTGGCAATCGGGCTGCCGCTGGGGGTCTATGCGATCGAGGAGGCTGTCACCTACTCAGCGCCAGTCGCCGTCGTACAGGCCGAGCACGACGAGTACGGCACGCCGGACGCGATCCGCGCGCAGATCGCGGTCGCCCGCGGTCCGCGGCGCGTCGAGAGCGTCCCCGACACGACCCATCTCTTTCCCGGCCGCGCGGCAGATGCCGGCGAAGCCGTGGCCGAAGCGGCCGCGTGGGTCCTCGCCAGGAACTGACCGGGTCGATCAGAAACCGAACACGACCCCGGCACTGATGACCCACGGGTCGTCGTATGGCGCTCGTTCGTCCTCGTCGTAGGTCACGTCGTACAGCGCGGAGAGCACGAACGACGCGCGACCGCCAAGCGGCTGCACCCAGCCGCCGCCGACGAGAACCGTGGAGTAGGAATCGTCCGCCGTGCCACCACCCAGCAGCGGAAACTCGTAGTCCGTGTACGAATACTGAATCTGCCCGAACGCTTGCGGAACGATCCGATAGCGCGCGAACAGATCGACCCCGTAGTCGTTCGTGGCCAGTCCCGGCGAGCCCGAATAGTCGCGTCGAACCCAGGACAGGCCCACACCCGTCGAAATCTTCGGCGTGACGCTGACCCCCACCGACGGCGCGAGTTGGACATAGTCGATGTCACCGAACGAGGCACCGACGCTGCCGCCGACCCAGATCCGGTCCTGCCATGGCCTCTTGGCCGCAGACGGCGGGTCTGGTGCGGGCGGAACCTGCGCTTGCGCGGCCAGTTGCGCGGACAGGCCTAGTAGGAGAGCGATTGCCCGATAGGACGATTTCATAGTGACCTCAGCCCGGCATCGTATTCTCGGTGCCGGTTCGGCGCTCGCCTCACCGATCACGCTTCGGCAGCGCTCGATATGTGGGATCCCGCTGGATTGGCAATTTGCAGGACTAATTACGATTCCGAAATGGACGATGGAATCCCGGCGCCTAAATTTGGCGTCGCCGGCACTGTGAATGAGATTCGCGCGACCGATCGGTACCCGGCCCGACGCCGTGTGCCGCAGCTAGGACCGGAGGAACGTCATGAAGCGCAGCGGATTGTACTCGATCACATCGTTGATTCTTTTCACGGTCTCGCTGCTCGCGTCGCCCGCCCGGGCTGAAACTGCTGGCCACATCAAGCTCGAAATGGCGGTACAGAAGGAAATCACGGTCACAGAAAAAGACGGCACACAGAAGGTGCAACTCGTCGAACCGAAGATCGCCGTGCCCGGCGACGAGATGATCTACACGATCACCTACACCAATGTCAGTATCGAGCCGACGACCGCCGTCGTCGTCACCGATCGAATTCCAGAGCAGATGACCTACGTGCAGAATACGGCGAAGGGCGAACGAACGGGCGTGCTCTTTTCCATCGACGGAGTCGAGTTCGCTGCCCAAGAACAGTTGAAGGTGCGTGCTGCCGACGGCGGATGGCGCCCCGCTACCGAGCGCGACTTGACCTACGTCCGATGGGTCGTGAACGCCACCGTCCCACCCGGTGAGAGCGGATCGGTCAGTTATCGGGCACGTCTCCAGTAACAG
>JANNRU010000030.1:0-2051 GCA_031401755.1 Acidobacteriota bacterium
AGACCTCAATCCACGAACGCAGCACGCGCCCGCGCGCGTCCTCCGCGCGCAGTTCGGCGTAGCGCACGACTCTTTCCCCGTGCGGCGTAGCGAAATCGATCGCCTGACCGTCCGCCGCGATCACAGGCGACAGCGTGCCGCCGAGCGCGAAATCGAGATGGACGAAACCGCCCGTCGCCACGATGCGGCCCTCCGCTGCGGGCGGGCCGGCGATGATGAACGCCTGATCGAGACCGAGTCGGTCGTTGATATAACGCTCCACCAGCGTCCCACGGTCGTACAGGACCCGGTTGCCTTCGACCCGCACGCGTGCCGGCGCGAGATCCTCCTCCGTCGATCCCACCCGACCCCAGCGGGCGAGCCTCAGAGTCCACTCCCATGGCGCGGCCTCGCCGGTGGCTGCACTGCGCGGATTCACACGGATCCCGTCGGCGGTGAAATGGGTCCTGAAGCCGTGAGCACGGTTCGGCGCCTGCCAACTCGACTCGAGATCGGGCAGCGACGTCTCTTGCCAGTTGACGTGGTACTCGAAATCGGCGATACGCTGCCCGACAGCCGCGGACCAGTCCGCCGGAGCGGCCAAAGCCGCCGGTCCGGCCGCGAGCATCGGTGCGAGGGAAACGGAAAGCAGGACGAAAACGAAGCGCAGCATTGGGGAAGGCGCCCACAACTCTCTACCCGTCTGAACCATGACCTACCTTCCCCGCGCGGGCGGGATCGAAGTCCCTGCGCAACTCGTAGAGGATTGGGTGGTTGCGGGGGCAGGATTTGAACCTGCGACGTTTGAGTTATGAGCGGGTTTGAATCGACGGCTCCAACATCCAGGAAGCGAAACAGGCCGAGAAGACAGCAGATTGTAGCACCGCGGAAACAGACCGAGTCGCACCGAGTCGGCAAGGGTCCGAGCACCGTACGGGCACAACGACGGACGGTCCAACATCTCTGCCATGGCTACCTGCTCCTGCGTTCGGCGCGGCCTTCCGCCTCCCTCGGTCTTGCACAGCCGCCGGGCTGATGTTGGCGTTGATCTTCAGGGTAGGTGGGCGCTCCTGGTTCCCGTTCACCGAGGTACGGCGGGCGTCCCACCTCGCAACATCAACCGTCTCGGCATACGCTGAGTGTCGGGGGCTCTACGATGAGACACGCCAACGCGTTTGCAAATATTCCAATCATTCTCACGATCGCTGGGGCTTTGTCCTTCGGGACTGCGGGCCTCGCCGATCGAATTCCTTCGACCCTGGAGCAACGGATCGGGCTCGCGGACACGATTGCCGAGTTTGTCGTCGAGGGCGTCTCAAGCCGGCGCCTCACATGGAATGGACCTGAGGCCGCTGGCGGCATATTCACATTCGTCGATCTTCGGACAATCAAGGTGATCGTCGGCAAGGCCGAGCCGACGATCACTATCCGCGTGCCCGGTGGCGAAGTTCCAGGCGACGAAGCGATGTACTTCGGAGACTACCCGGCGTTCGAGACCGGCGAGCGGGTCATTCTGCTGTTGAGCAATGCCGCGGTACCTCGCGATGGGACCGACTATGCCCTCATTTACTGCCCGGTGATCGCCGGCGAACTCGGTAAGTACACGGTGATAGAGGACGCTGCGACCGGGTCTGAATTCGTCGTCCAAGTTGTCGGCAGTTCGGCTCGGCGGCCTGTGACTGGGAACCGCGCGTTCGGTGTCCCGTCCAACCCGGGCAGCACGGTGGCCGGTCAGCCGATTGAAGCGGGCGGAGCAACCGCGCCTCGCGAGACTCGCACCACAAGGGAATCGCTCTTAAAGACGATCCGAACGATTCGATCGCAATCTAACGGCGAATGAACGTCGGCGTCGGTTCCTGCCGATCGACAAAGGCGACCGTAGAGCGGCGGGAGCCGACTATTCCATCAGCGGCAGCTCGGCGGCGACCTGCAGGTCGATCAACGTCCCGATCGTGGCCTCGACCTGAATGAACCGCGCCGCGACCCGGTTCGATGTCGTTTTCGCAACCTTGCCGTAATACTTCTCACGGAGCTTCAAACGGTCCTTCTGGATCGCGAACCAGTCCTTCGCG
>JANNRU010000031.1:0-1735 GCA_031401755.1 Acidobacteriota bacterium
GGGCGGATCGCAGAGGATGGGTGACCGCCCAGACCCGAATGGTGATCCCGGCGCCGGCGCCGAACAGCCCCAGGCCAAGCGTCGCGGCCAGCACACGAAGGCTGATTCTGTGGGCGCGCATGGGTGGCGGAAATATAGGGCGGCCGCGGTGGGTCGCCAGCGACGGTCACGACGGCGAGGCGGTTTGGCCAAAATGCGTGGCCAAGGCGTCCGCCGCTCGGCGACCCGCGACCCGCACGAGTTCTTCGGGTACGGCGAGCCGAATCCCTTCGAGGCTGCCGAACTCCCGCAGGAGCTTGCGTGCCGTGACCGGTCCGATGCCGGGCAGGTCGACCAGTTCGGACCGTAACGTCCGTCGCGAGCGCCGCGCGCGATGACGGGCAATGGCAAACCGGTGAGCCTCGTCGCGAATTCTCTGGATCAACTGCAGAACCGGTGAGTTGCGATCCAGGCGCAGGGGTTGAGCGCGACCCTCCAAGAAGATCTCCTCTTCCCGCTTGGCGATCGCCACGACCGGGATCGTCGGCAAGCCGATCCGCGACAGTGCTGCCACAGCCGCTCCGAGTTGCCCACGTCCGCCATCGATCAGCACGAGGTCTGGCAGACCACGATCTTCCTCGATTCGCCGCCGATACCGGCGGGTGACGGCCTCGGCGATCGAGGCGTAGTCGTCGGGCCCGTCGATCCTGCGGATGTTGAAGCTTCGGTAGTCGGACTTGCGCGGCTTGCCGCCTTCCCAGACGACGAGCGAAGCGACGGTATCGGTTCCCTGGAGATTGGACACATCGAAGCACTCGATCCGATAGGGCGGTTCGTCCAGTTCGAGTCCGGCGGCCAACGCCCCGAGAACCGCGACGCCGTGAGTGTGCTGAGCGCGGAACTGTGCCTCGAAGCCGAGCTTGGCGTTGGACTTGACGATCTCGAGCAGCTTGCGCCGCTCGCCCCGTCGTGGCACTCCGAGGCGGACCCGGCCGCCCCGCCGCTGGCCGAGCCAACGTTCCAGGAGCGCGCGGTCCGCGGGCGACTCGGCGACGTAGACTTCAGCGGGTGGTGTTTCGTCCGCGTAATACTGCAGGATCGCCGCGCTGTAAACCGCGCTGCCGTCGAAGTCGATGTCCTGGAGCATGAACTCCCGGCGGCCGAGCACTCGTCCCTCTCGCACGCGAAACAGCTCCAGCACCGCTTCGCTACCCTCGGCGTGATGGGCCAGATAGTCTTGGTCGGCCAAACCGACTGAGGCAATCTGCTGATGAACCGCGAGCGCTTGGACGGTGCGAAGCGTGTCGCGAGCCCGCGCCGCCGCCTCATACTCTTGAGCCGCCGCCGCTTGAGCCATTCGCTCGCGCAACGCAGACTCGAGGTCGCGGTGGCGCCCCTCCAGGAACAAGCGTGCCTCCCCTACAGCCCGGCCGTAGTCGGCGGGGTTCGCGCGACCCGCGCAGGGCGCCAGACACTGATCCAGATGGAAATAGAGGCACGGGCGGCGCTTGCCGTCGAACACTTCCTTGCAGGTCGGGATGCGGAAATGCCGCTGGATGAGCTTTAGCGTTCGGCGCGCGCCCGCCGCGGGGAGAAAGGGTCCGACGTAGACGCTCGAGTCGAGCCGCGCACGCCGGACGAGCGACGCTCGCGGAAACTCGTCGCCGAGTGACAACTTGAGGAAGGGAAACTGCTTGTCATCCCGCAAAATGACGTTGAAGCGCGGGTGCTCGTTCTTGATCAGATTGGCTTCCAG
>JANNRU010000032.1:0-8638 GCA_031401755.1 Acidobacteriota bacterium
ATCTCGAGCAGCTCGTGCGCACCGGAGATCTCGGGGTCGCTGCCGAACAGGCTGGAAACCTGGTGCGGCGCGACTTGCGGGCCGAGTACGTCCGGCACTTGTTGGGATACGTCGATCTTACCGCGTTGCGCGCGCTGCGGATCGTAGTCAATGCCGGAAACGGCGGAGCCGGCGAAGTGATCGATCGGCTGGCACCTGAACTGCCGTTCACATTCGTCAAATTGCTGCACGAACCGGACGGCCATTTTCCCAGCGGTGTTCCCAATCCGCTGCTGGTCGAGAATCGCGATTTGACGGCCGAAGCCGTGCGCCGGGAGCGGGCCGACTTCGGTGTCGCCTGGGACGGGGATTTCGACCGGTGTTTTTTCTTTGACGAGAACGGTCGGTTTATCGAAGGGTATTACCTCGTCGGGCTCCTCGCCCAAGTCGCGCTGGCCTCCAGCCCGGGAGCCAAGATCGTCCACGACCCGCGACTGGTCTGGAACACGGTCGAGATCGTCCAGGATCGCGGAGGTGTTCCGGTGCAGTGCAAGAGCGGGCACGCATTCATGAAAGAGGTCATGCGGCGCGAGGATGCCGCCTATGGCGGCGAGATGTCCGCGCACCATTACTTCCGCGATTTCGCCTATTGCGACAGCGGCATGATTCCCTGGTTGCAGGTCGCCGAACTCGTCTCGCGCACGGGTCAGTCTCTCGGTCAACTCGTGGGCGAACGGATGAATCGCTTCCCGGCGAGCGGGGAGATCAATCGTCACCTGGACGACTCCGCGGCCGCGCTGCAGCGCGTCCGCCGACGCTACGAGCCGGAAGCCCTGCGCATTGACGAGACCGATGGATTCGGGATGGAGTTCGAACACTGGCGTTTCAATTTGCGACTGTCGAACACCGAACCACTCGTGCGATTGAATGTCGAGGCGCGCGGCGATCGTGAGCTGATGGACCGCCGAACCGGCGAGGTGTTGGCCGTGCTTGAGGGCGACGTGGCGGAGGGTCGGCAGTGACCGAGTTGTTTCCGAACCTTCCGCTGTTCGTCGGGTTCAAGGTCGACAGCGGATTACGTCGTCAATTGGAGAACGTTTCCGGTTCCGACCGTCAGTACGTGGCTGATGACGGCTCGGGATACCTTTCACTCTGCAAGATTGGCGACGATTCGTGGGTCGGCATCGTCATTCGAGACCGCATCACGACCGACCGCGTCGAAGATATCCGACGCAGTGTCCTGAGCATACTGACGCGCTTGGCGCCAGAAACCCGCCTGCCGACCGCGCTGGCGATCCTGGCCTGTTCGGGGGATTCGGCGTCGATCGTCGGAACCTAGATCCCAGCCGCGCTTGGTAGCGCTACGGGGATTCGAACCCCGGTTTAGTGGCTGAGAACCACCCGTCCTAACCCCTAGACGATAGCGCCACGGCCGATTATAGCCAGGCGAAAATGGCTGTCAACCGGCGCGCCTTGCCTGACCCACGACACCTTCCCATATTCGACCCGGTCGAAGGCCGATCCGCACCGCCCCGGGTGTGCTCGGCTCGGGCAATTCAAATGCGAGCTTCACTCACCCGTCATCCAACGCGCTGGATCCTGCTCGCCGTCGCACTGGTCGCGGTTGCGCTGACCGCGCCGGATCGCAAGTCGATCTGGCAGACCGCGCTGCCGCTCGTCATCGGATTCAGCGCGACCCTTGCGTTCGCGCCGAGCGTGGCCGAGCGCTGGGCGCGACGGGGATTGCTCCTCGCCGCGGATGCGACCCTGGTCGGACTGGCGCTGGCGGTCGTCGGCGCCGACACGAGAACGCTCGTCGGCCTCGCGCTGGCGGTCGTATTCTCGGTGGCTCTCGGCGACGGCCGCCGCGCGGGACTCGCGTCGGCCGCCTCGATCGCCGCGCTGTGGTCGATCGGGAGCCGCATCGGCCTTCCTCCGCCCGGTGTCGCTGAGATCGCCGGTCTCGCGGTCATCGCTGCCGCGCTCGCCGACTTCGGCCGCCTGGGGGTCGCTGTGCTGAATTCGTCCCTCGCCGACGGAACGCGCGACGTCGCCGCGATTCGACCGGCGGAGAGCGAGCTCTGGGCCTTGCTCGACATCACCGACTCGGTCACGGGCAGTCTCAATCTGAGCGACGTCATGCACCTGGTGGTCGACCGCGTCGGAGATTTTTCCGGAACGCCGAGTTGCTCGATCCTGCTCGTCGATCGCGACTCGCCGAGTGGATTCGTCGTGGCCTCCAAGGGGCACCGTGAGGCCGAGATGATGCCGGTCGACCTGGAGAAGTACCCGGAGGTCCGACGCGCGATTCGATCGCGGGACGCGGTCGTCGTTCACGATGTCGCCGCGGATCCGCTCGTGGCGGAGGCTCGTGAGGTTCTCTTGGCCCGCGGATACCGATCATTGGCGGTGTTGCCGCTGCTCCACGCCGATTCGGTGATCGGAGCCCTGTTCCTGAAGTCTCGTCAACAGAATGCGTTCAACCCCGCGATCCTGAGGTTCTGTCGTGTCGCGGCAGGGATCTCGGCCAACGCGTTGAAGAACGCGATGCTCTACCGGGACGTCGCGCGCGAGGCGGCGAGCCATCGCGAAACCGGAGAGAAATTACGCCGGGTCCTCGACGGCACCCCGGACATGATCGTCGCCACCGACGTCGACGGCCGGATCACCGAGTTCAATCGGGGTGCGGAAAAATGCTGTGGCCTGACGACGCAGGCTGCCTTTGGCTGCCGGCTGTCCGAGCTCGTCGATCCGGCAACGCTCGAGCGGGCAACGAGCGACGCTTCAGCCCACGACGTCGTGGTGACTGCGCCCGACGGACGTCAAGTCGAGGTCAGTCTAGTCGGTGCACCACTGACCGACGGGGAGGCAACGGTCGTCGGACAGGTGTGGATCGGTCGTGACGTGACCCAATTGCGTCGCGCCGAACGGAGTCTGGCCCAGGCCGAGCGGCTGTCGAGTCTGGGCGAGATCGTGGCCGGGGTCGCTCACGAGTTGAACAATCCGCTCTCCGGCGTCGTGGGCTACGCCGAACTGCTGCGGACGCATGCGCAGGATCCAGAACAGATTCGTGATCTCGACCGCATCGTCGAATCGGCGTTGCGCTGCCAGAAGATCGTGATGAAGTTGCTCTCTTTCGCCCGCAAACAGGCTCCCGAGAAACACTACGCCGATCTGAACGAGAGCATTCGCAAGGTGCTGGATCTCAAGAGCTATCAGTTATGTTCCTCCAAGATCGAAGTCGATCTTGCCCTCGCCGAGGGGTTGCCGCGAACCTGCTTCGACCCGTTCCAGATCGAGCAGGTCTTGCTCAATCTGGTGAACAATGCCGAGCAGGCGATCAGCGCGGTCAAACGCTCGGGAATGATCTCGATCCGTACCGCGGTGGATGGAGCGGCGATCGTCGTCGAGATCGAGGACGACGGCGCCGGTGTCCGCGCGTCGGTGCGCGACCGGATCTTCGATCCGTTCTTTACGACCAAGGAGCTCGGCCAGGGAACCGGCCTGGGACTGTCGGTCTCGTACGGGATCGTCGAGGAGCACGGCGGTCGCCTCGAGCTTCGTCCATCGGCCCCCGCTAGCGAAGGCGGAGCCTGTTTCCGCATCTCCTTGCCCATCGTTGTCGGTCAGGCCAGGACAACCACAGAAGATCCTGCGGGGCAGCCGGTTGGCGAGCGGTCATTTGCCGGTCGACGAGTCCTGGTGGCCGAGGACGATGCGATGGTTCTCGAGCTCATCGCTCGGGTCTTGACCGATCTGGGAGCCGAAGTCACGCAAGCCACGGATGGACTCGAAGCCTGGGAACGCATGGGTCATCACGAATGGGATCTCGTCGTGACCGATCTGAGAATGCCGCACCTGGGGGGCCAAGAGCTCTACGAACGCACGGCCGAGGAGCGCCCCGAGCTGATGCGTCGGTTCGTTTTTGCCACCGGCGATCTGGTTCGGGAAGAGACGCTCGCGTTTCTGCGCGGACTGCCGAACCGGATCCTGACCAAACCGCTCGAGATCCAGACGGTCCGACGCGTCCTGTCCCAAGCGCTCGCTTTGACCGGCTGATCGTCCCGGCGGGACGCGCTACAATACCGGCGATGCCCGAAGACGAAAAACTGAGCGCACCGGCCTCGACGTTCGATCGACTCGCCGAGGACGGCACGGCACCCGGTTCCAGGCACTCGTCTACGGCCGCGGAGGGCACGCGGCGATTCGAGGATTATCCGCTCACCCGACAAGAATACCTGAGCGTCATGGTTCATTTTTACCGCGGCGAGATCTCACGTTCGACCGCGTGGCGCCAGCGTCTCGATGCCACGACGAACTGGGCTGTATTGACCACCGCGGCGATGCTCTCGTTCACCTTCGCCTCAAAAGAGAACTCGCACATCATCTTGTTGCTCTCGACGCTGATCATCCTGGCCTTCCTGTCGATCGAAGCCCGGCGCTACCGCTACTTTGCGGTCTACCGCGCTCGCGTCCGGATGCTCGAGGAGAACTTCCTGATTCCGGTGATCACCCGACAGCTCGAATCGCCGATGGGCTCCTGGCGCGAGATGGTGGCGATGGATCTCGACCTGCCCAAGTACAAAACGACGCTGCTCGAGGCGATGGGTTTTCGGCTGCGACGCAACTACTTCCTGATCTTCGTCATTGTCTTGGGCGGATGGTTCGTCAAATTGACGATGCACCCGGATTTCTTCCACTCCTGGCGGGAGGTCTGGTACCGCATGGCGGTCGGAATCTTTCCATCCTGGGCCATCCTCGGCGGAGGCCTGCTGTTCTACGGGTTGCTGATCGTGCTGATGTGGTACGCGCGACACATCCACGGCGGCGGACCTGAAGACGAGATAGCGGGGCTCGAGCGCAATCTGGAGCACTGGAAGCTCTGAGCCCGTCGATCGGCCCTTTGCGGGAACGGTCTCAGCGCGCCGGAGGGCGGGGAGCCGTGTCGGCCAGCGTAGGCTTGTAGCGATTGCGAAGCTCGGGGATCAGGTAATCGGCGAGCGCTTCGGTAAAACCGTGACGTGGCGCGAAGCCCCAATCTCGGCGCGCTGCAGAATCGTCGATGTCCGCGGGCCAGGAATCGACGATCGCTTGTCGGGCCGCCACCGGATCGAACTCGATGCGCGCGCTCGGGAAGTGCCGCAGCGTCTCGTCACGAATCTCGGCGGCGGTCACCGAGAAGCCCCGTACGTTATAGGCCCGCCGTGTCAGCCGCTCGGCTGGAGCGCCAGCGAGCGCGAGCAGCGCGTCGACCGCGTCCGGCATGGTCATGAATGGCAGGCGCGTCGTCGCTGCGACGAAGCAAGAATACGGCTTCCCCTGCGCCGCGGCGTGGAGCATCTCGGGCGCGTAGTCGGTGGTTCCGCCGGTCGGCAGTGTCTCGGCGCTGATCAACCCTGGAAAGCGAATCGCTCGAAAATCGAGCCGCGCACCCGGTCCGCGCGACAGCAAAGCGCCGAGTAACTCGCAGTAGAGCTTGTTGCAGCCGTAGACCGCAGCGGGAATCGTCCACTCCCATTCGCCGACCGCGCCTTGCTTGGCCTTCGCCGCCGGATCGGGAAGTCCGTAGACCGCAATGCTGCTCGGAAACATGAAGAGGGGAGCGGTCGGGAGCTCCTGGCGGCAAATCCGAATCAGCCCCAGGGTCCCATCGACGTTCACGCGGTGGGCCAAGTCGGGGTCGCGCTCCGCCGCGCTGGATAGCAGTGCCGCCAGATGCAGGACCTGCGTCGGGGGGTGGCGGCGAATCAGGGCGGTCATCGCGGCGGCGTCGAGCAGATCGACGGCCGCAGTGGCGACGCAGTGGACCCGGCGGTCTTCGGGAAGCTCACTCAGGTCGGTGGCGACGACCGCGAAACCGCGTTCGGCGAGGGCGGGCAGCAATCGCGCTCCCATCTCCCCACCAGCTCCGGTGACCAGTACCGTTCCAACAGGTTGCATCGACTCACCGGGTCGAGAGATTGGCTGGGGAGCAGGGATTCGAACCCCGATTCTACGGTCCAGAGCCGCATGTCCTACCGTTGGACGACTCCCCAAGATGTCGCGGATGAACGCCGAATTATAGCAGCGGCGATCACCTGGCGGAGAGGGAGGGATTCGAACCCTCGGTAGGGTTTAACCCCTACGCAGGTTTAGCAAACCTGTGCCTTCAGCCACTCGGCCACCTCTCCGTGCGCGGACTTCCGTCTCGCGGGCGAGCGGGATTCTAGCAGGCCCGTGCACGGGCGCCGGGGGGCCGCCTGGCGCACGGCGGAGACCTGACCGGCGAGGTCGACCGACCGAACCCCCGGCCGCCAGGTCGTGCAAGACTCTCCGCGTGCGCACCCGCACCGTCGCCACGCTCGTCGTCGTCATCGCCCTCGGTCTGCGAATGGCCTATTGGGCGGAGATTCGCGACTCTCCGCTCGATCGTTGGCACGAGTGGAACCAGACCGACATGGCGACCTACCTCGAACAGGCCCGCCAGATCGCCGACGAGGATTTCCTCGCCACGACACCCCACCACCCGTATCACAACTGGCAGGCCCGCTGGCCGGCCGAGCGCTGGATTGCCTGGTACGGTCCGCACGCCTTCCACCAGGCGCCCGCGTACGCTTATTTACTCGCCGGCGCTCGCCGCCTGATCGACGACCCGCTTCCGTGGGTCAAGGGACTTCAACTCGTGCTCGGCGCGGGAAGCTGCGTCCTGACGCTGCTCCTGGCGCGGAGACTCGACGGCCCGCTCGCCGGCTGGGTCGCCGGCCTACTGGCGGCGGTCTACGGGCCTCTGCTTTACCTCGAGCCCCAAGTCTTGCGTGAAGGTCCCGGCCTGTTCTGTGTGCTCGCGATCCTGCTCCTACTGGTGGGCCACCTGGGGGCGGACCCGGCATCCTCGCGCGTCGCGGTTGTGCGTTGTACCGGCCTCGGCCTGCTGCTGGGCCTGTTTGCGACGTTCCACGAGATCGGCATCGTAGTGTTCGGCGTCGTCTCTCTCGCGCTCGGCGTGTTCCATCTACGCTCCGACCCCCGGCGCAAACGAGCCGGTTTCGCCCTCGCCGCGTTGCTCGTCGGAGCGCTCGGTGGGTTCGCACCGCTGCTCGCCCGCAACTTGGCGGTCGGGGCGCCACCGTTTTCGGTCTCCTGCCGGACGCGGATCAACTTCGTCGAGGCCAACGTCGCGCAGGCGGAGAATGGCGGCGCGACCTTCAGCTTGCCGAGCGCAAGTGTCGGGCAGATTCTCGATCGCGCGGAAGGGAGCTTCCTTCGGGCCGCGCTCGGCGTACTGGATAGCTACGACGGTGACCTCGGGCGGATGCTCCGGAACTGGATGATCCGCTTCGCCGCGATTTGGCAGCCGCTGGAGGCGGCCGACAATACTTCGTATCTGTTCCATCGCGAGATGACGCGGAGCTTGGCGTACCTACCGACGTTTCGGGGCCTGTTCCCGATCGGCTTCGCTGGAGCGCTGATCCTGTTCGCAGGCCCGTTCGTTCCGGCACTGCGGCGGGAACGCTCCGCCGGGCACCTCGCGCTGCTCTTCTACCTCGTGGCCCTGGCGATTGCATTCAGTTTCAACCACACGGTCGGCCGATACCGGCTCTTTCTCGTGCCCTTCTTTTGGGTCTACGGGGGGGTGTTCGCCGCGATGCTCGTGCGTAGCGTGACCCGCCGTCGCTTCGTCGGCACGGCCGCTCTGCTGGCGGCGATGCTCCTCGGCACCGCGCTGCAGCACGTTGCCGCGACCCCATTCAAGGGAGTTGCCGTGCGGCCCGCCGATTTCGGGATGGGCTGCGAACTCGCACTCGCCCGCGGCGACTTTGCGTTTGCGATCGCCGCCGCGGAGAAGGCGCTACGTTACTTTCCGGATCAGGCGATCTTCTTTGCCACGATCGCGCGCCAGTACGAGAAAATTGGGGAGCAGGTGCTGGCGCTCGAGTTTTATCAGCGCGCGCTCCGCGTCGATCCTGCGTACCCTCCAGCGCAGCGCGGTCTGGCCCGGTCTCAGGTGTCGCGGTGATGGATCGAGAGCATTCGAGGTGTCCCCGACAATTCCGCCACCGCTCAGCCGCTCAAGCGAGCTGGGCGCGATTCGTTTCACCGACCCGGCTGACCGGAAGCGACGGTGCCGATCCCCAGCGCCAGGCGCCCGCAGGGTCCGTCTCGGCGGTACCGTCATCGAGTCGCGACCTTACCGTCCGCTTCGTCCATGGCTCGGGCCGCAATCGGAACAGCGAATTCTTTGGCACCGGTTGACTTTGCCCCGCGGACTCGTGTAGAAAGGTCGCACCTCGGAGGGCTGCGGTGGGCATGCGAGTCGAACAAGTCGTGTCGTCACGGTCCTCGGACCGACGTTCGTCCCCGAGTAGCCTCCACCCCCCAGGTCCCCCGCCCCCGCCGATTCACCTCCGCAAGCCATAGGGCGTCGAACCCTGAAGACCGAGATGACACCCCACTGTTGTCCGCCATCGCGTACCAGATTTCTAGCGGGGATTGCGCTGATTTGCGTCCTCGCGGCGCTGGTCAGCGTCTTCGCATCGGAGACGCGGGCGGCGGAGGAAGGTCTTCGCGAACTTCGTCTGCCGCCAAACGCCGTCGAACTGGACCCGCGGGCGGAATACGGCTTCGAGATTCCGGAGTCTGCGTATCCGCTGCAACCTGTCGAGCAGACGCCGTATCAAGG
>JANNRU010000033.1:0-4424 GCA_031401755.1 Acidobacteriota bacterium
CTCGGGTTGCTCGACGACCTCGATCGATCCGACCCTCGCGGCGGTGTGCAGGTAGAGCTCCAGCAGGGCCGGTTCGCCGACCCAAACCTCGCCCGCGGCGAGCCGCGCTCCGAGAAAGGCATCCACGCCGTCGGGTCGCCCGGCGGGCGCTCGGCCCGGCGCCGCGCCCGGCGCTGCCGGCTGGGGCCCGGTCCTGCCGGGACCGACTTCGAACCGGATCGGTTCGCTGGTCCAGCGTTGGCCGCCGATTTGCACCGCCAAGGGTGGGATCTCGGCGCTTCCCGCTCCCGCGGGCATTAACGTCCAAATCAGCCGATATACCGCCGAGGCCCTGCCGTTCATGAAGGTCACGTTCGATTGCGTGTCCGGTCCCCGCACTACCCGCAAGTTCACCAACCCCCCAAGCGTCGGGGGGCGCATTTGGGTCAGGCTCTGTCCTTCGATCTCGAGTATCAGCCGGACGGGGTCGGTCTCGGTGATCCCGGAGGTCGGCTCGATACGCACGCGGGCCTCGAAGTCGGCTGGCCGAGCCACGCCGATCGCGAAACCCAAGAGAACGACTGCGGCGACGAAGCGAGCGATCACCAATCCTCCGCAGTTGGGCGAGCGCGCTTCAAGCGTTTGGCAGCTTCTTTGAGATTTTGAACCTCGCGCTCCTCGAGACCGTCGAGAAGTCGCGACGCCTGCTCCTCGTTCATGCCGCCCCCGGACTCTTCCTCTCCGGCCGAATCCGACGAGTCCCCTTCGGAGCCTTGCTGGTCGGGAGGGGGCTGTTGCGGAGAGGAGTCACCCGGCTGCGGCGCTGGATCCTGGTCGGGGGACCCTTCGCCCTCGTTCGATTCACCCGACTCGTCCTCGCTGGGCTTGGACGGATCCGGTTGAGGGTTCTGCTTCTGCTGCTCGAGCGCGCGGAGGGCCAACTCGAGATTACGCTTGGTCTGCTGATCGTCGGGGCGCGCAGCCAGCGATCGTTCGTAGGCTTCGACGGCGCCAGCGAAATCCTCCTCCTTGAACAGCGCGTTGCCGAGATTGTGGGCCGCGTTTGGGACCAGTTCGGGGGGAGCGGTGAGTAGCGCTCCGCGGTAGGCCTCCGCGGCCCCGGCCCAGTCCTCCAGCCGATAGGCCGCGTTCCCCAGGTCGTAGCTCACGGCACCGACATCGGGGGCCAGGGCCAGCGCCCGCGCGTAGCGCTCTCGGGCTTCCTGCCAACGTTCCTCGGCATAGAGGCGGTTGCCTTCCTCCACCCTGCGGGGAACGACCCCACCCAGGGGTAGAAGCATCGTCGCCGCCGCAACGCTCATGAACAGCGCTCGCATCAGGCGGCCTCCTTCGTTCGCGCGATCCGCTCGGTCTCGCGCCGCCGGTCGCGGATTCCGCATTCGAACACGAGCGCGAGAAACGCGACGAGCAATGGGATCTGGAATCGTTCGGCGTAACGCGTGCGCAGCACGGATCCGCTGTCGCCGGTGTCCAGCCCGGAAAGGATCTGGGCGAGATCGTCCACTTCGAGTTCGGCCGGCGTCGCTCGTCGGTAGCTCCCGCCGCTTTCCCGCCCGAGCGCTTCCAGAGCGGACTCGGCGAGACGCGAGGTGACGACGCGTCCTTCACGGTCTTTCTTGTATCCGTTAATCTGGCCCCGCTCGCTGCGAAGCGGGATCGGAGCGCCCGCCGGCGTGCCGCAGCCGACGACGTGGACCGGGATCCCGGACTGCTGGAGCGCGCCGGATGCCGACTCGATCCCGCCTTCGTGGTCCTCACCGTCGGTAAACAGGATCACGACCCTCGAGCGCGACTCGCTGCCGGTCTTCTCGCCGGATCGAAGCGCTTCGAGTGCTCGGGTCAGGCCGGCTCCCAGTCCGGTACCCGGCACTGCGGAGTACTCGGGATCGAGCGCGTCGAGGAAAAGCCGGACCGCGCCGGTGTCGGTGGTCAGCGGACAATCCACGGTCGCGGCTCCGGCGAATGTGACCAACGCGACGCGATCGCCCCCCAGTCGACCGAGCAGTCGGGCCGCGACGCTACGGGCGTGCCCCAGCCGCGAGGGCGACAGATCTTCGGTCGCCATGCTCAGCGAGGTGTCGACCGCGATCGCGACATCGATGCCTCGACGCGTCACCCGTTCGACCCCCACACCCCACTGCGGCCGCGCCAGGGCGACGAGCGCGCTGACGACCATGAACACGAGCAAGAGCAGACGAAGGACCCGCCGATGCGGGTTGACCCGCGCCAACCCGACCGCCGCCGGGGCCGATCCGCCCGCGAATCGCAAGAGCGCGCGTCGACGCCGGGCGCGGACCCAATAGGCGGCGGCGAGCCAGAACGCCAGCCACACGACGAGTACGTTCAACCATCTCGGATCGGCGAATCGCACCTAGGGAATTCTCCGCAGCCGCGTGGCCCCGAGGACCCGCTCGATCAAGAACAAGCCGAGCGCGGGCAACACGAACCAATGAAACTGCTCGGAGTACAGCACGCGGACTTGGCTCGTGATCTCGGTTTTTTCCAACCCATCGATCGTCTGGAATATCTGCGAGAGCCCCTCAGCGTCGACGGCCCTGAAGTAACGACCTCCGGTGGACGACGCGACCTCCTCGAGCAAGGCTTCATCGAGATCCATTCGCACCATCTCGTAACGCCGACCGAACGGAGTATCGACGGGGAGCGGTACCTCACCGTCGCTGCCCACACCGATCGTGTAGACCTTGACGCCCAATGCCGCGGCAGCCTCGGCGGCGGCCTTCGGGCCGACCTCGCCGGCCGTGTTCTGGCCGTCGGTGACGAGCACGATGACCCGACTCTTGGCCTCCGAACGACGCAGTCGATTCACTGCGGTCGCCAACCCCATCCCGATCGCGGTCCGTTGTTGATCGGTCGGCGCGAAATCGAGTTCGTCGAGAAACCCGAGCAGCAATTCATGGTCAAGCGTCAACGGACAGCGGGTAGTGGCCAAGCTGGCGAAGGCGACGAGCCCGATCCGGTCGGACGGACGTCCGGCGACGAATGCGGCGGCCGTGCGCCGGGCAACCTCGAGCCTGTTGGCGGGGCGAAAATCCTCGGCGCGCATCGAGCCTGAAATGTCGAGGGCCAAAACGATGTCGACACCCGCGCTCGACAATTGCTCGATGCTCTCGCCGGACTGCGGTCGGGCGAGGCCAACGACGAGCAATCCGAGCGCCAATCCCCGAATCCAAGGCAGCGCTCGATCCAAGACAACCCAGGGACTTCGCGCCAAGCGCAAACCGATCGCCGCTCGCGGTAGCAACAACCGGCTGTCGCCTCGGCGCCGTCGATCGAGCCAGAACGCCGCCAACCCGGCCAGCGGCAGCAGCGCGAGCGCCCACGGCGTGGCCAGATTGACGTTCACGCCGCCCCCCGGACCTCGGCTGACGCCTCCGGCGATTCGGCTGGACGGGTCGTTTCGACCAGTTGCCGTGCGTCGGTCAGTCCCTGTCGGGCCGTCGTCCTGGCCGGTCTGTCCCCCGCGAACTTGACTCGGTCGGCGGCTTCGAGCAAAGCGACCAGGCTCGCAATCGCTTCCCGCGGGCTTCCCGCTTGTCGGAGCAGTTCGGGGACCTCCGCGGTCGTTCGCTCGAGCAAGTCGACGCGGCACCTCCCGGTGAAATAGAGCTTCACGATCCGCGCCAGCTCGCTGTAATAGAGATCGATCTCTCCACTTTCAATCCAGCCCCTGGACTCCAGGCGATCAAGCTCCTCGAACGCCCAGACGTGGGCCGGCAGCCGGCGGAACGGACTGTCGGGAATCTGCGCCGCAGCGAGTCGGCTGGCGAGGCGCCGATGCAACCACCAGATCGTCCCCGCGACCAGCAGCAGCATCGTCAACACGCCACAGGCTCGTAGGAGCGGTCGCCAGTCCGGCGGGAGCGCGAAGGGTGCCTTGATATCGGCAAGCTCAGCGGACCCCGGATCGTCGGATTCTTCGAGAACACTGCGAATCGTGACCAGGCGTGTCGGCGTCTGCCAAGCGCTTGCCTCGGACGTCCCTTCCGGCGACAGCGGCAGCGCCGGCCATTCGTGCTCGCCCGGGCGATAGACCGCAACGTGTCCGCTCCAAATCCAGCGCTGACGTTGACCCTCGACCGCGGGCCCCTGCCACGCGCCGTCGAGCACTTTGAACGGCCCAGCCTGAGGTCCGATCGGCGGCGTGACGATCGTCTCCGCGGTGTCGACGTCGACGGTCAGCCTCACCGCGATCGGATCGCCGACCGTCGCTTCCAGCGGCGTGAGCTCCAGCGAGATGACGGGCGAGGCCGTGGCTGGACCGAACCAGGACAAAAGCACGAGCGCTCCCGCCACCGCGGCGCGGCGCGCGCGCTGACGGAAGAAACGCAACAGCGGTCGCTCGTACGGCTCCCCCGTCGACAGTTCGAGCAAGTCGACCCGGGTGCGCCGCACGATCCCGCGCA
>JANNRU010000034.1:0-5426 GCA_031401755.1 Acidobacteriota bacterium
CCACTGCAACCGCAAGCAGGCCCGGCTGGCATGATCAAGGATGGCCAGTGCGAGATGTGGCTCGATTTCGGTGGGCGTCGGTACCTCTCGTATCCGCTGGCGCAAAAGCTCGTGGTGCCGCAGAGCGCGGGAACGTTCGAGATCGCCCCCTGGGTCCTGCAGATCGACGCGCAAGCGGCGACCCGGGATCCGTTCGATCTCTTCTTCTCGCGCAGCTTGCGCGTCGTCCGCAAGAGCGATCCGCTGTCGCTCGTCGTCAAGGCCCTGCCGGCGACCGGGCGACCCGTCAACTTCTCCGGTGCCGTCGGAGACTATCGGCTGACGATCCGGCTGGACCGCGAGGAAGTCCGGGTCAACGATGCGGTGGCGCTGCGCGCAACGGTCGAGGGCCGCGGTTTTCTCGAACTTGCCTCCGCTCCGTCGTTCGAGACCCCGTCGAGCCTCAAAGCCCTCGAGCCCAAGACCGAGAGCTCCCGGAAGCTGCAGGGCGGCGAGATGGTTTCGCGCAAGAGTTGGGAATGGATCGTCGTCCCGCTGGTGGCCGGGGAATTTCCGTTGCCCGAGGTGCGGTTCAGCTACTTCGATCCGGCGGCCGGCGCCTATCGCGAGTTGCGGGCTGAACCGAAGACGCTGCTCGTACAGAGAGGTGATGGCCCGTCGGATCCGTCCCCGCCGCGAGCCGACCTGCGCCCGCAGCAGCGGGACATCGCGTTCATCAAGGCGCTGGACGGCCCTCTCCGCGAGCGGCGCCCGCCGCTTCATGAACGGCCGGGATTCCTGGTGCTTCTGGCGCTGCCGCTCGGTTGGGTGCCAGCGGCGGCTTATCTGGCGCGCCGTCGAAGCCTTCAGCGCGCGGACCTCGGCGAGCTCCGCTCCCGCGGCGCGGGTCGTCGAGTCCGACGGAATCTGGGTCGTCTACGCCGGCGCATCCACGAACTGGACACGGCAGCGTTCCACGCCGAGGTCGCGCGTGAACTCGATGCCTATCTGGCCGACCGTTTCAAGAGGTCTGCCGCGGGACTGACCTACGACGACGCTGACCTGCTCTTGGCCGAACGCAAGGTCGACGAGGCGTTGCGGAAGCGTCTGCATCGCTTCCGCGAGTCCTGCGACTTCGCGCGCTTCGTCCCGGGAGCCGACAGCGAGGAGCGCCGACTGGAGGCGTTCGAGCAAGCGTCCGCGTTAGTCCAGGAGCTCGATCGCGCATGGTGATCGGCGAGACTCGCTTGCGTCGTGCGCGGGGGACCGTTGCGTTCCTGCTTGTCACTTGTTGCGTCGTGGTGGCCGCAGCGGTTGTGCCGGATTCTGAGTTCGAACGCGGGAACCAGGCCTACGAGGCCGGAGAGTTCGACCAAGCGCGCCAGGCCTACGAAAGCGTGATCGCGGCCGGGATCGACGATCCGCGAGTCGAGTACAACCTGGGCAACGTCTACTGGCGGCTGGGCCAAATCGGCCGCGCGATCCTGCACTACGAGCGGGCCAGGCGTCTGGCTCCCACGGATCGCGAGATCCTGGGTAACCTGGCGCTGGCCGGTGAACGCGTCGTCGATCGTGTCGTCCCGCCCCCCCAGCCGTCGAGCCCCGTACGCAAGTGGACTGCGCTGCAGGATCGCATCGGCTTCGACAGCCAGTTGGTCCTCGTGCTGAGCTTGGTTTGGGTCATCGGAGGACTGCTGGCCTGGGCCGGAGCGCGGCGGGGCCAGGTTTCGGCGGCACTGGGTTGGGCGGTTGCAGCAGCCGTCGTCTGCGCCGCGTTCGCTGCTCTCTCCTGGTGGTCGACCTACTGTCGGCAACGGCCCGCGAACCAAGCCGTCATCCTCGAAGCTGCGATCGACGTGCTTGCGGGCCCCAAGGCCGATCAGGCGACTCTGTTCGTCGCGCATGAGGGCTTAGTCGTGGATGTACGCGATCGGCGCGGCGCGTGGATCGAGATCGGTGCACTCAACGGGCTGGGCGGGTGGATCCCGGAAACCGCCGTCGAGCGGATCGACGGCTCCACGAAATGACGGTTCCGGTCGACCTGCGAAGTGACACGGTCACACGGCCGACGGCGGGAATGCGTCGAGCGATGGCCGAAGCGGAGGTGGGGGACGACGTCTTCGGCGAAGATCCCTCGGTCCGGGCACTGGAAATCCAAGCGGCCGCGCTTCTGGACCACGAAGCCGCGCTGTTCGTTCCCAGCGGGACAATGGGGAATCAGATCGCGATTCACCTAGCCTGCCGTTCCGGCGACGACGTGCTCCTGGAGGCGACATCGCACGTGTATCTCTACGAGCTCGGCGCGATGGCGGCGTGGAGCGGTGCGATGCCGCGGGTGATTCATGGCAGCGGGGGACGCATCGCTCTCGAACAGTTGGAGCGCAGCGTCGCCGGTGAGGCCTACTATTTGGCAAGACCCGCGCTCCTGATTCTGGAGAACACCCATAATCATGCGGGCGGGGTTCTCTCGACTCCCGAGGATCAGGCTCCGCTGGTCGAGTTTGCGCGACGCCTCGGGATCCCCATGCACTTGGACGGCGCGCGATTGTTCAACGCCGCGGTGGCCCTGGGCCGACCCGTCTGCGATCTCGCGCGGAGCTTCGATACCGTGATGATCAGTCTATCGAAGGGGCTCGGAGCGCCGGTCGGCTCGATTCTGGTCGGCAGCAGTCCGACGATCGCGCGCGCACGAATCGTGCGCAAGCGCATGGGGGGCGGGATGCGCCAGGCCGGCATCATCGCGGCCGGCGGGAGTTTTGCGCTGACGCATCACGTCGAACGACTCGCCGCCGATCACCAGCGCGCCGCCGTACTCGCCGTCGCACTCGCAAACCACTCCGCATTCGTTCTGGACCCAGGAAGTGTCCGGACCAACATCGTGATCGCCGAAGTGCGCGAAGCGCGACGACAGGGCGAGATCCTCGAAGCGCTTGCAGCCCGGGGAGTGCTCGCCGTGCCGATGGGAGCGGGCCGGATTCGCTTCGTCACCCACATGGATGTTGACGACGCGGGTATTTCCCGTGCCCTGGAGGCGATACAGGCGCTGTGACCGTCGATCCGGCAGCCGGACCGATCTTGGACCCCGTGATCGAGGACCGACGCTACCGAGGAATCCTGCCGCTCCTGTGTCATAATGCTTGCCCCACGGGTGCGGCTATCCCGCTTGCACCACGGTCAATCGGCCAGGCGAGGTCTACGGTGGATTTCGAATTCACGAGCGAGCAGGAGTTGCTGCGAAAGACGGTGCGCGACTTCGCCGAAGACCAGATTGCTCCGCACGTCATGGACTGGGACGAGCGGCAACACTTTCCGCGTGAGGTCATGGCCCAGGCCGGCGAATTGGGATTGCTGGGGATCATTTTCCCGGAACGCTACGGCGGCGCTGGACTCGGCTACGTCGAGTATGCGTTGACGGTCGAAGAATTGTCCCGCGTCGACGGCTCGGTCGGCATCTCGATCGCAGCGCACAACGGGCTCTGCTCGAATCACATCTACATCGCCGGCACCGAAGAGCAGAAGCAGCGTTTTCTGACGCCTCTCGCGGCCGGTAAGAAGATCGGTGGCTGGAGTCTGACCGAGCCTACCGCCGGTTCGGACGCCGCCGGTACGCGCACCGTTGCCCGCCTCGACGGCGACCATTGGGTACTCAACGGAGCGAAAACGTTCACAACTCATGGGTCTGTCGGGGATACGGTCGTGGTTTTCGCCGTGACCGATCCCGAGAAGGAGAAACGGGGGATCTCAGCCTTCATCGTCGAGCATGGGACGCCAGGCTTTCGAGCCGGCAAGAAAGAAAACAAGATGGGTCTTCGCGCCTCCGACACCTCCGAAGTGATCATGCAAGACTGCCGAATCCCTGCCTCCCAGCTGCTCGGTCAACGGGGCGAAGGGTTCATCGACGCCATGCGAATTCTCGACGGTGGGCGTATCTCGATTGCGGCCCTGGCTTTGGGGATGGCTCGCGGAGCCTATGAAGCCGCGTTGAAGTATGCGACCGAGCGACGGCAGTTCGACCGACCGATCGCGGACTTCCAAGCGGTGCAGTTCATGCTCGCGGACATGGCGACAGAGATCGACGCCGCCTCCCTGCTCACCTACCGTGCCGCGTGGCTCAAGGATCGCGGGGCCAAGACCACCTGCCAGTCGGCAATGGCCAAGCTGTTCTCATCGGAGATCGGCGTTCGCGTGGCCGACCGGGCCCTGCAAATTTTCGGAGGCTATGGCTACGTCAAGGATTACCCGGTCGAGAAATTTTATCGCGACATGAAGCTGTGCACGATTGGCGAGGGAACGAGCGAGATTCAGCGCATCGTCATCGCTCGCGAACTCCTGCGCTCGTTGAATTGACGGACCGGAGACGGACGGTCGATGAGTCTCGCCGAACGTCTCCTGGCTGCAGAACCGCGAGCGCTCGCCCGGGCGATCAGTCAGGTCGAGGAAGGCGCGCAAGGCGCGGCGAGCCTGCTACGCGATCTCTGGACGAGGGCCGGCAAGTCAACCGTGATTGGGATCACCGGGTCTCCGGGATCGGGCAAGTCGAGTCTAGTCGATCGATTGATCGCCGGGTATCGTAAAGAGGGGGCACGCGTCGGCGTCATCGCCGTCGATCCTTCGAGCGCGTTTTCCGGAGGTGCGATCCTTGGTGACCGGATTCGAATGCAAGAGCACGCCACCGACCCGGCGGTCTTCATCCGTTCGATGGCCACGCGCGGCCAGCTCGGCGGGCTGTCCCGGGCGACGAACGATGCGATCGACCTGCTCGACGCCGCCGGTTTCGATCCGATCCTGGTTGAGACTGTCGGCGTCGGACAGGATGAGGTCGACGTCGTCAAGACCGCCGACGTCGTCGCCGTCGTGCTCGTCCCCGGAATGGGTGACGACATCCAGGCGATCAAGGCCGGCGTGCTCGAGATCGCCGATCTGTTCGTGATCAACAAGGCCGATCGCCCCGGAGCCGACCGGGTCGAGGCCGATCTGGAATACATGATGTCGCTGAGTTCCGACTCGCGCGGCCAGCGGCCGATCCTGCGCACGGTGGCGATTCGGGATGAGGGCGTCGACGCCCTGCGGGCCGCGGTCGCGGAAGTGCAGCGCTCGGGCGGGTACGGCAGACGGGAGCTTCGGCGTCGCGAGCGCGCCGAGGCAAGGTTGTTCGCCATGCTGGCCGAGCGGTTGGTCCTGCGCGTCCGCGAACAACTGCTCTCCGGCGGTCGACTTAAACATCATTTCTTGCCCATCCTGCTCGCGCGTCGAAAATGCCGATTTTGTGAAACTGGCCATGGAAGTCAAAGAAATGACCACTTTTGCCAAGGAGCACAAGCTTACGATTGCCGTCATGGGCTGTCGAGTGAATGGCCCAGGGGAGACCGATGATGCGGATTTGGGTCTTTGGTGCGGCCCGAGCACGGTTACTCTCAAGCGCAAAGCCGAAACGGTCGGCTCGTACC
>JANNRU010000035.1:0-1639 GCA_031401755.1 Acidobacteriota bacterium
GTTTCGCCCGCAAGATCGCGGACAACCAGCACGTTAAGCTCGCGGTGGACGTTGATGTGTCGGGCCGGAACGACGACATCGCCAACGTCGGGGCGAAGCTGCAGTGGTCGATCGAGTGGTAGTTCCCTTGCGGCGCTAAGCGCGCCGAAGAATCAGACTTGCAGCCGGGGCCGGTTTTCGAGACGCCAAGCGCGACTCGGAAATCGGCCTCGTTGCTTTTCCCACCGATTGCTCGCTGCGGCTTTAATACCAATCCCATTATTTAGCGGCGCATTCGAGATCGGGTGCGGCGCAGACGGACTGGACGATTTTGGGGTCCAGAGCGGCCTGTCTCCACGCGTTCGTGGCGGCGTCGACGAGAGCGTCGTAGTCGTGGTAATCGCGGTTGGACCAGTAGTGGCTCCGCAGGTAGTGCCAGAGGTTTTCCGTGGGATTGAGTTCCGGGGAGTAGGGCGGTAATTCGATCAAGGTGACGTTCGTCGGGACTTTCAACGCCTTGGCGGTGTGAAAGCCGGCCTGATCCCAGATGATCACCGCGTGGACGCCGGGCTGGAGTTCCTGGGCGAACTGGGCGAGGAATCGGTTGACGATGTTGGTGTCCAAGTACGGAGCCAAGAGACCTACGCTCTGTCCGGACCCAGGACACACGGCGCCCAGCACGTAGAGGTAGTCATACTGGGTTTGACGAACGGCGCGGGGACGCGAACCCCTCTTGGCCCACATCCGCGTCAGCGTGCCTTGTTGCCCGAACCGCGCTTCATCCTCGAACCAGACTTCCACACGCTCCCCGGGATGGGCCTGGCGGATCGCTTCGATCTGACCCCCGACTTTTTTTTAAACTCCTCCTGGGCCGCGGGATCGACCTTGAGGTGTCGAGGACGTGGCATCAAGCAGCTGTAGCCCAGCCGGTGCAGCAGGGCGTACGCGCCGCTCAGGCGGTACAGTTGGCCGAACTCCTCCTTGAGGATGCGTTGGAAATCGCGTCCGCGCAGAGTGCACACCCCGTCCGTCGGTTGTGCCGCGGATTCGATGCGGGCCACGAACCGCTCGCGCTGTTCGAGGGTGAGCTTCTCGCGTCGTCCTTGCCCGGGACGGCGACGCAATCCGTCCACCCCCGACTGGTTGTAGCGCCGAACCCACTCTTGCACCGGCCTTCGCGAAACCCCCAACGTCGCCGCGATCTCCTCCGCCGTCCGACCCTGCTTGGCCAGCACGATGCCCTGAATCCGAATCCGCATCGCCGCGTCACGCTCGACGCGGGCCAACCCTCGCAACTCGTCCAATCCATGACGATACTCCACTTGCATCCCGAGTCTCCTTTCCAAAGGAAAACCACACAGGATGCACAAATTCAAGCCTGGCGCAATAGCGCGCGGTTATTTCTTGGAATCGGTATCAGAACAAGCCGTCATCGCCGAAATCCGCAACCGACGCGCCGAACGCTGGACCCTGGAGCGCATCGCCGCCGACCTTACCCGCCGTGCCGTACCCACCAAGACAGGAAAATCCTCAAACTGGACGCACCAGGCGGTGGCGCGGATTCTCAAACGCGGGTACTGCGCTCTGGCCGACCTTCAAGGCGCAACAACTTGAGGCATCGACTCCATCGCATGGGGCAGTGCATGAGAACGGCGTTCCG
>JANNRU010000036.1:0-12135 GCA_031401755.1 Acidobacteriota bacterium
GGCACAACAACCACCACCACTACCAGGCGTCGGTGCGACAAGGCTTCTACTGGTGGGAGATCGACCTCACCTACTATGCCCTCCGGCTCCTCGCCTTTTGCGGGGTGATCTGGGATCTCAAGCCAGTGCCGTCCAAAGCGCTCGAGACCGGCCGGATCGACGAGGATTCCGCGGCTGCCTAGTCCGGAGGGAGTGCGGATCGAACGGCCCGGGCCGACGGAGGCAGCGCCGGTCGGTCCTGGTCGGAGCTTGTCCGTGCGCACCCGCGCAAATCTCGATCGGACCGTGAATTACGCGATCTACCAGGTCGGATGGTTTGCCGCCGTCCTGGGTGCGGCGCGCGGGCATTCCGTACTTGGAGCCGCCGTCGCCTTCGCGTTGGTCGCCGCCCACGTGGCCTTCGCCGGTCGCCGAACGGACGAACTGCGACTCGTTGCGATCTGCGGCGGGGTCGGGCTACTCCTCGAAACGGCCTTGATCCAAGCGGGAATCCTGCACTACGGCGGGAACCCCGGAGAGCCATTCTGGCCCCCGCCGTTTGCGATCGCGCTCTGGATGCAACTCGCGACGACCCTGCGTTTCTCGTTTTCGTGGCTCGATCGTCGCCCGGTCGCGGCCGCGCTCGTGGGCGGTCTCGGCGGACCGTTCGCCTTCGCGGCCGGCCACCGAATCGGCGCCGTGACGCTGGGCCCATCCCTTGCGGTCGCGCTCTGCGTGATCGCCGTGACCTGGGCGGTCGCGCTTCCCGGACTCTTCTGGTTCGCGCAGAACGGCCGGGAAGAGGGAACCGGACGTTACGCGTTCCCTCGAGAATCCGTGGGGACCGGCGCCTGACGCAACGCACGGACCCGCGGTGTCACGGACAGCTTCGGGCGGGGCGCGGAACCCCATCCGAGCGTCGGCCGACCGTGCCCTCGCCCATCGGGCAGCCGTTCCGCGCCCGAACGACATAGAACAGAATTTCGGCAGGCTGGGGGTCCTCCGAGTCCTCGGCGGTTCGATCTGCCGAGTTCGGATCCGCGACACACTCCGTGGCCGTGAAGAAATTCTCCGGAGTCGTCGACCGTAGCAGTTCGAAACTCCATACGGTCGCGCCGGGCTCGCTCGGGGCGTCCCATTGCATGCGCGTCACTGCCCCCTCTCGCGACAGCCGCAACTGATCGACCTCATCGGGCGAGAGCCAGACCGTCGATTCCGTGTCATCACAATCGCAGACGAGGTAGCCGTCTGCGTCCCCGTCCGGGCCGGCGCACTCACCGGCGGTACAGCAATCACCGTCATCGCAATCGGTCCGTCCATCACAGTCCTCGTCCGCCCCGTCGCCACAGGCGGTCTCGACGAGCGCCGGAACGCCACAATCAGTAAAGCAAGCGCAGCGAATCTCCCCGGCCTCACAGATGCCGTCTCCGTCGCAAGGCGCCGGCGTCAACGTGTCGACCGCGATCGTCGCCGGGGTTCCGGGTCGGAACAAGCCGAGGGTCACCGGACCCATCGCGGGGGGAATTTGCGAAATGAAGCCGAAATCGTAGAGCGTGCCCCAGCGGAGCGCGTTCGCGTTCGGGTCCTCGTCGAACGAGTCGGTCGCCCAGACCAGGCTTGCGTCTTCGGCGTGCGCGACCCAATCGGTGGTCGCGTAGGGCTCACCGCTGTGCGAGTCGACATCGTGGAACAAGACGCCTCCGACCATGGTGCCTTGAGGCAGCGGCACGCGAAAGTCCCTGACCGAGCGGTGGGAAGTCGAGTTCTGCAACGCGTAGTCGTAACGCCAAAGGCCCCCGCCCAGATCGGTCACTCGGGCGCCGAGCGTCAATCGCCCATCGGACGGCAGCTCGACGTCGGTCAGCAGGACTCCCGGATCGAAGGCGCTCCAGGCCTGAATCGCGGGCTCTCCGGGCACGGTCGCACCGGCCAACTGCAACGCAAATGCGCCGCCGGGACCGGGCGAGACGGTCACCTGACGCCAGGATGCGTTGTTTGCCGAGTGGCCCGCCGCGGCGTCGTCCCGGTGGACGAATTGCAGCTCCGCGAAGTAGGTCGCGCCGGGATTGAGCGCGGGATCGAGATCGACGTCATGAACTTGCAGACGCTTGTAGATCACGTTGCCCGATTGTCCTTGAGTCCGGAACGGAATCACGAACTCGCCGGTGGGCGCATGGACCTCCGATCGCGGTCCCATGTTCGATTGCTGCGCTTGCGCGGCGGCGGAATTGACGTCCGAGCAGTTTACGCCGAGATGGTCACCGTCCGCAGGCAGACACTCGGTGGAGCAGTAAGAGCCGGACAACGGCAAGTACCCGTGTGTCACCCAGCTCTGGCCGACCTGTTGGAAGCCGCGCCCGTCGAGCCGGAAGAGGTTCTGCGCCACCACCGGGTGGCGATTCGACTGAAAGAACCAATCGGCCTGACAACTCCCCAGATTGCAGTGCGTGTTCCCCAGGGAGTAGGCCGTCGTGCCCTCGATCGTCCCCAGACGCACCCCCTGGTTGATTGCCGCGACGACGAGGTCCGGCGCCTCACCGGGTTGATCGCACAGGTTTCCCGGCTCGGCATTCGAACGGGACAAGGCCAGGAATAGAACCACCATCACCATCGCCCTGTTCGGACTCGTCATCTCGACCTCCGCGCTGTAGGATCCGACCGGCCCATTGTAACCGTACCGTGGCCGTCTCGGCCCCCCCCCACGATCGCGTCAAACCTTAGAAAATCGAGGCGTTCGGCGCGTGCTGCTGTAAACTCGAAGCGTGTCGGTGATGGTGCGACCTTGGCTTGAAGTCGCAAAGCGTGCGACGTTGCTGCTGCTCGGGGCCGCGTTGTTGATGGCCCCGGGACCGTCCTGTGCGCCCCCGATTCACGATCCCGCGGCCACTGCCGCCGTCGACGAGGAGACGCCCCCTGTGTTCGATCTCGCTGCGCTTCCCGGCGCCCCACCGCGACCGGCCGAATTGACCGCACGGCTGGCCCAGGCCATTCACGCACTCGACGCGAGCTATGTCCCACGGACCGACCACGTGCACCCCAACGGCCGGCCGAAGTTCACGAATCGACTGATCCTCGAATCCAGTCCCTACCTGCGCCAGCACGCGCACAACCCGGTCGACTGGCACTCATGGGGATCCGAAGCGATGGAACTGGCGCGAAAACTCGACCGCCCGATCCTGCTTTCCGTCGGCTACTCAACCTGCCACTGGTGTCACGTGATGGAGCGGGAGTCGTTCGAGGACGAGGAGATCGCCCGCACGATCAACGATCGCTACGTGGCGATCAAGGTCGATCGAGAAGAGCGTCCGGACGTCGACGCGGTCTACATGGCGGCGGTCCAGGCGCTGACCGGTCGCGGCGGTTGGCCGATGACGGTTTGGATGACTCCCGACGCGGAGCCTTTCTACGCGGGAACCTATTTCCCTGCTCGCGACGGTGATCGGGGGAGCGCGACCGGCTTCCTGACGCTCCTGACCGTGATCGCCGACCAATACGCCGCGGCACCGGAACAGGCGTCGAGCCATGGCCAATCGTTGGCGGCGCACATTCGCGAACGAATGGTCCCGGGTGCCGCCGCGGCGATCCCGGGGATCGAGATCCTCGATCGCGCCGCGGTTGCCCTCCGCTCGCGATTCGATCCGGTCAACGGCGGAACCACGGGCGCCCCAAAGTTTCCGAGCAATCTTCCGGTGCGGCTGATGCTACGGCAGCATCGCCGCACCGGCGAAGCCGAGTGGCTGAGAATCGCCGAGCGCACCCTCGAAGGCATGGCCCGCGGGGGTCTCCACGATCAAGTCGGCGGCGGCTTCCATCGCTACTCGACCGATGCGCATTGGCTGGTTCCGCACTTCGAGAAAATGCTCTATGACAACGCGCTGCTTGCATCAGCCTATCTAGAAGGATGGCAGGCCACCGGCCGCGACGAATTCGCCGAAGTCGCTCGCCGACTATTGAGCTACGTCGAGTTGGAAATGACCGCTCCCGAGGGTGGCTTCTATTCCGCCACGGACGCCGACAGCCTGACCCCCTCCGGCCACGCGGAAGAAGGGTGGTATTTCACCTGGACCCTCGAAGAGTTGACCGACTGCCTCGGACGTGAGCAGGCTGGCCTGATCGCACGTCATTACGGGGTCACCCGCTCGGGTAACTTCGAGGGTCGCAGCGTCTTGCACGTGGCGATGCCGGTCGAGGCGTTAGCGCGAGAGGCCGCCATTGCACCGGATGATGTCCGTGGAGCGATCGATGAGGCGCGATCGCTGCTGTGGGCCGCCCGCGCTAGACGTCCCGCGCCGCTGCTCGACGACAAGGTCCTGACTGCGTGGAACGGGCTGATGATCTCGGCGTTCGCCCAGGGGAGCGTGATCCTCGGCGAGCCCCGATTTGCCGCGACCGCCAGCCGAGCCGCCTCGTTCGTCCTCGACCGGATGCGCGTCGAGGGTCGCCTGCGTCGAAGCTACAAGGACGGCGCGCCGCGACACAACGCTTACCTGGACGACTATGCCTTCCTGATCGCGGGACTACTTGACCTCCATGAAGCGACCGGCGAACGACGCTGGCTCGGCGACGCGATCGAGCTGCAGGCCACGCTCGACGAGCATCACCTCGACCGCGCGGCCGGGGGCTACTTCGCCACGAGCCATGACCACGAACCGTTATTGGCGCGGGAGAAGCCGACCTGGGACGGGGCCGAGCCCTCCGGCAACTCGATTACCGCGCTGAACTTGCTGCGATTTTCCGAACTGACATCCGACGACCGGTACAGGAGCCGTGCCGATGCGCTGTTCCGCGCGTTCGCGACCGGGATGAACGAAAACCCGCTCGCCGCCTCGGAACTGCTCGCCGCGCTCGACTTTCGCCTGGGCACTCCGAAGGAAATCGTCCTCATCGCTGCGCGATCGCGCGACGAGCTCAAACCTTTTCGGCTCGCCCTGGCCCGGACCTACCTGCCCAACAGAATCGTGATCGAGGCGATCGCCGGCAGCGATCTGACCGAGATCGCCGCGCTCGCGCCGATCGCCGCGGGAAAAACCGCGATCGATGGAGGCGCGACGGCGTACGTTTGCGAAAGCGGATCCTGCGATTTGCCGGCAAGAGATGTCGCGACCTTCGAGCGACAAATCCGCAATCCCGGCCCTCCCGCTACGGGTCGCTGACGGCAGGTGACACGAATTCGCACGCCGGCCTTCGAAGCTGTCGGGCTTTTATGCATTTGGATTCGACAAGTTCGCCCCGATCGCTGGAAAAGCCAGAAGAACCCATCGGTTCTCGTTGCCATTTTTCACTGGACACCCTACGCTATTAAGCGTTTAATTAGGGAACATTCGCGTAGAGTTCAATAAACAGCGGGACCTTGATTCAGGTGTCGCATGGGGGAAGGAAGATCGACATGTTTGATTCTCGAAATTTGCGGAGGGCTTGGCTTGCCGGCCTCACCGCGGTTATGGCCTTCGCGTTGCCCGCCGTGGCCCAAGTCAGGGTCTCCGGCCCGACGATCGACACGACGACTCGTGGCGATTGGCGCGGGACCTACGGCTCGTGCTTCTACCTGATTCCGAATCCGGACGTTACCAAGGTGGAGACCGAGGTGGGTCCAGACCTCTTCTCGTTGGACCACGAGCAATATCGCTCCAACCATTGCTACGGTGGCCCGTACTTCAGCGTTGATCCCGACACGAGCCGTGTCGACTGGCGCGTCTACACGGATCAACCGACGACCGACCAACTCCTCGACATCGCGCGGGCCTGGAAGTGGAACGACGACGATGCCGACCGGCCGGGCGACGAGGACACTCTTCTCCAATCGCGTCAGTGGAATCCGTGCATGGACGTGTTCAATGCGGCGACTTGGGACAACGAAGATCGCATCAACGACCCGTTGTCGGTTGAGTTGATCGTCGACGTCGAGGGCGACCTGAGCGTGGCCTACTACTTCGTCGACGCCGTCAGCGTTTGCCGCGACGTGCGCCTGCGGTTCTTCGTGGACGGCGTGATGCACTCCGAGACGGATCTGGCCGGACTCTCCAATGGTCAGTACCTCGTTTACGAGTTGTCCAATGTCGTTCCTGGAACGATCCTGCGCCTCGATTCCTCTGACGTCCCCGGCGTTCCGCGATGCGCGGCTCCGGCCATCGTCGAAGGCACGAACAGCGTGATCGCAGCCGTTTATCTCGACGCTCCCGTCTGCACCGCGCGACCCGATTGCGACGATGAAGACGAAGACGAAGGCGACGATGAGGACGAAGGTGACGACGAAGGTGACGACGAACACCGGGACCACCGCTCCTGGGACGGCCAGGACTCCTCCGCGCACCGTAATCGACCGAACGTCCCCACCGCGACGCCGGCACCGGTCGGCATGACCCAGCGGACCCGTGGGGGTCGCTGAGTCGTCCTAGACTCGCCAGCCAGCGAAGACTGAAGACGGCCCCGGGCGCCTCGAAAGGCGTCCGGGGCCGTTTGTTTTTCGGCCGCTGCCTAGCGCCCGTTTTTGGGTCGAATCGACACCGTCGCGCTGGAGACGAGCCGCCCCGTGGCCGGATCGATTGACCCGGTCGCGAACCAATCTCGTGGCCCTTGGACGACGATCGTCGTCGCCTCGAGCGTTAAGGCCGCCGCCAGCAGCGCCGCGGCCACGACCCCGGCCTGGACGATCCGCGGTTCCCGTCGTGAAAGTGCGACGCAAGGCAGAAGTGCCAACGGGATCAGGAACGGCAGCAGAACGACCATTCCGCGGGCGTAGCCGAAAAACGCGACCGTGACGATGGCTCGATGCGCCAACAGCAGTGTGGCGATCGATAGTTCGCGCCATTCTTCGCGGAGCGACAGGATTGCTCCTGCCGCCACGAGCGCGGCGAGGATCCAACCTGCGCCGCGACGATCGGGAACGAACAGGTCGACCGGATAACGGGTACCCGCGAGCCCGGAAGGTCGGTCGGCCAGGCCGTACCCCAACGAGAGACCCGTCGCCCAACGCGAGAGCTTTCTCGTGGCCAGGCTCGCGAAGCGCCAAGGATCGGCGCGAATCCAGGCCCAACCCTCCGCGTAGCCATGGAGAAAAAGGTGGCGTGCGAGTGGCTCGGTGAGATCAAGCCGACCGCTGTACCCCAGGGGGCCGGGATCGAATCCACCGTCCGCACTGTCCCGATTGGCCAGAGCGAAGTTCAGGGGGCCATAGGCAGAGACGATCGCCAGTCGGGAAATAGGCTCCAATGTCGGGTGGCGCCGATTGTGATCGTCGATGGCCGCCGCGTTTCTCGCGACCCACGGTGCGAGCACCAGGAGCGAGACCGCCATGGCGAAAACCCAGCGCGGAACCTCCCGCGCCAGCGTCGCCTCACGGTCACGGCGCCAGACGAGCCAGCCGATGAGGAACGGCCAGAGCGACAGGTGCTCGCTGCGGGCGAGCGAGCCGAGGCCCATCACCAGACCCAGACCCGCGGCCGTAAGCCACGACATCCGAACGGCGCCGCGACCGGCCAGCGCCGCAGTGGCGATCAATAGCGGCATATAGACCACCTCGTTGGAGTAGGTCGCCGAGAGGACGAGCCACCCGAAGCTCGTCGCCGCGATGAGCGAGGCCACGACGGACCAGGCTCCACCGATCAAGCGGCGCCACCACAGCCATGCCAAACCGACCGTGGCCGCGTTGACCGCCGCCATCACGAGCTTGTAGGGAACCGCGGATCCGGAGGGAAGGCCCAGGAGCCGGTAGACTCCCGCCAAACACCAGGCAAAGAGCGGCGGGTGGAACGGGAGCCCTTCGTCGTACGGCTCGCCGCGGACGATGGCCACGGCCCAAAGGTGCCAGTGGCGAGCGTCGCCCTCAAAAAAGATCGACCACGGCCAGTCGCGGTCGGTGTTCGAGTACAGAAAGAGCGCCCGGAGTAAGAACGCACCCGCGGTCAGGACGGCGAACGCGGCGGGGACGCCTGGACCGCGCTTCATGGCGGCCAATTGTGCCACAACTGCGTCCGGTCGGTCGGAGAGGCTCGACCTCGGACACCGAACCGCGCATAATCGACGCGTGTACGGCTATCGTCTGACCATCGAATACGAAGGCACGCGTTACCGCGGCTGGCAAGAGCAACCGAACGCTCGCACCGTCGCCGGCGAGATCCGCCGAGCGGTCGAGTCCGGCGGCCTGAAGATCCTCGAGTTCGTCGGATCCGGCCGCACCGACGCGGGGGTCCACGCGTTGGCCCAGGTCGCGCATTTGCGACTCGCGGGGCGGGCCGAGCCGGAAGCGCTCCGGCGACACGTCAACGACGCGCTCCCGGCCGATATTCATGTATTGGCGATCGAGGCCGCGCCACGATCCTTCCATGCCCGACACGATGCGATCGCGCGTAGCTACGTTTTCCAGATCTCCCGTCGTCGAACCGCGCTGGCCAAACGATTCGTCTGGTGGGTCCGCGATCCGCTGGACGCTGCGCGCATGTCCGTGGCTGCCGAACGCCTGGTCGGACGACACGACTTCGCCCAGTTCTGCGAGAAGCCCAAGACTCAAACGAGCACGATCGTCGTGGTCGAATCAGCGACGCTGGCCGAAAGCGGCAGCTTGATCCTGGTTCGACTCGTGGCCTCCCATTTCCTCTGGAAGATGGTCCGGCGCGTCGTTGGAGGTCTCGTGCGGGTGGGCGCAGGGCGGCTCTCCTTGGACGAGTTCGCAGACTGGGCCGACGGTCGCGTTCCGAGCACGGCCCGAGGAGCCCCTGCTGAGTGGACGGCCGCCGCTTCGGGTCTGTTTCTCGAACGCGTTCGCTATCCTGGCGATCCGGCGCCGGTCGACGCCCTGCTGCCCCCAGTGCCCGTACCCTGATCCGTTCGCCGGGACGATACCGCATGGCAGCCCGCTAGTTTCGTTCGTACCGGTATCGATACGGAACCGCTGGAGTCCTTCGATGCACGGTCTTGTGAGGCGGGCGGTGCGCGCGACCGTTCAAACGGTGGTGCTCGCGTCGCTGACCTCTGGCACGGTGGCCCGCTCGGAGGAGCGCACGGCGAGCCCGACCTTGGCCGTCGTGAACCTCTCTGAACGAGACCTCGAGCGCGTGCTCGAAAACCGCTGGCTCCGCGGCGGACGTTGGACGATAGAGGGAAACTCCAAACAACCCAAGCCGGGCGTGCAGGACTTGCGCTACCGGGCGGTCGTGGGAAATTCCTCGATTAGGCTGGCCGCCGGCGGCCGGGTCTCCCTCCGATTCGATCTTGAGGACGCAGAATTGCAGGTTGCGCGTTTCGAGCGCCGCTTGCTTGGCGCCCGCGCGCGCTGCGAGGAGCTCCGAGTCTCGCTGGATCCCGAGCCCGCGGTGGTCGGTGAGTTCGAAGCTCGATTCGCGATCGACCATGGAGCGTTGCGGGTGAGTCCGGAGAGCTTGGAGGTGGCTAACCTCGAGGCGGCGATCCGGATCGATCCGACCCTGCGCTGCCGGCACGCCTGGATTCCGGACTGGCTGCTCCGGGCGGCGGGCCGCTCGCGCGTGCGACGGACGTTCCGTCAACTCGACGAGTCCCTGTTGACTCGCGCTCGCCGCGAAGCGTCGCGAATCGACGAAGCCGGCGGAGTCGTTCGCCTCGATTCCAACAGGCTCGCCTTGCAACTGCAACGGTTGGACACCGCCCATCACGCGCTCTGGCTCGGCTTGGGCGCCGAATCCGCGAACGGCGCGCTCGACGCATCGACGACCGACGCGGAGCCGGTGGGGCCATCGGCGAAACACTCGTTCGTTGCATTGTCGCCCGAGATCGGACGCCGCATCCTTCACGACGTGGTCGCCAGGGCCGACGGACGACCTCGCGTTCCATCTGCGCATTTCCTAAACCTCGTCAAGAGCGATGCGTTTGTCGCACTCTTCCCCAGTCTAACCCTGGGTCGCGAGCGGCTGCGCTTCGCGTTGCGTTTCGAGTCGCTGCCAACCTTCGAGTTCCTCGAACCCCCAGCATCATCCGGAGATCGCGCGCGACCCGGAATCCGGATCGAACTCTCGGGGCTCGTGCTCGATTTGTACGACGGAGACGAATCGGAATCGACGAGAATCGGGAGCGTATTCGTGCGTCGTGGACGACTCACGCTGGCCCCGTTCGTCGGCCCTCGCGGGGGTCTCTCGTTCGACGTCGTCGACAACGATTGGCGATTGGAGGGACGTGGTGTCGCTATTGCCGACGAGGTCTTCGCGGCAACCTTGCAGGAGCTCGTTTTCGGCGAGGCCTTCGAGACGACTTTTGAGCCCTTGGCCCGTACGCTGCTCGCGACGGGCGCCGGACGGATCGCGCTGGAGTCGATCGAGGTCCGCAACGCCTGGCTGGTGGTCGGAATACGACTCCCGGACGGCGCTGAACCGACCCTCGCGGACGGAAGCCTGACCCACCCCGTCTCCGCCCGCTCGTCGCGCTGATCGGCAACGCGAGCGATCGACTCCGATTCCAACCGCTCCCTGGCGCGGCCCGGCCGCGCAAGTCCGCCCGATCCGTTTGACCGATCCGTGGAAATGGAGCTAACTTCTCGGAGGGAGATCGCAGTGACCTGGGAAGCGCCGAAGCCGTGGAAGTCCGCGCTGTTCTGCAGTGCTCTGCTGGCCATGCTGCTCCTGTCGGCCCCCGCATGTGACGACGACCACCCGATCAGACACGGCTTGATCGCGTCGTTCGTCGGTAGCGGCACTTCCGCAGCGCCGAACCTGGTGCGGTTGGTCGGTGGATCCGTGAACGACGAAACCTTGACCGTCAACATCGCGCTCGGAGGTCCGACCACCTCGACCGATATCTACGCATTTTCGTTCGAACTCGTGCTCGGCAGCAGCGACAGCCTCGAGTACGTGACTGGTAGCATCGAGCCGGGAACGATGCTCTCCGGAGCGGGTTGTGCGTCGGTCATCGCTTATGCGGACCAGAACGGGTCGCGAGTGACGGTCGGCGTCACCAAGGTTGGCGGTTGTTCGGGAAACGGATCGACCCCCACTGAGGCTACGGTGGGCAGCTTGCAGTTCAGGGTTCTCGTTGCGTCGAGCACGACGATTGCGATCGAAGGAACGACGGGCGACCCGGGGTCGCCGGTCGCGTTAGACTCGGGAGGCGCCGACATCACCAGCGTTACGTTCGATGCCGGAAACGCCACGATTCTCGGCACCAACTGAGTCTCGGTCAGGGATCCGTAACCGGAGCTGTCCCCGGCAATGGGCCACTGCTCCAGGCCAGCAGGGCGCCCTCGCGGGTGACGACGACGACGTCCAGGCGTCCGTCGCCATCGACGTCGCCGACGGCCGGCGCGGAGAAGATCCAACCTCCCGTGAATTTCGGGAAGCCCTTCGCCTCGGTCCCGTCTGTCCGGAACGCGTGCAATAGGTAGCCACCGCTACCCATCAGGATTTCGAGCTTGCCATCGGAATCCACGTCGGCCGCCGCGGGCTTGGCGAAGACCATCAGATCCTCCATGCGAACCGGGAAACCGGCGAGCATCGCCAGACGAGATTCGCCCTGCTCTGGCGGAACCAAGTTCCAGCCCCCGAGGGACAACGGTACGTCGAGGGGCACCCCAGGCTTCGTGCGCAGTGTGAGCATACGGAACGGCAGCAACGGGGTGTACAGTTCCGCGCGCCCATCGTGATCGGTGTCGACCGCCAGCGGTGATCCCGTGCCGGTCAGGAACGTGATCCCGCGGAACTCGGATTCCGCGGACGGGACCATCGACATGCGGGCAACGATGCGCTCGGAGCCTTCGCTGTCCGCGATTACGACCTCCGAACCCGTCACCGCATGGAGCGCGACCTCAAGGTCCCCATCCCCGTCGAGGTCGAGCAACGCCGGTTCCATCGCGACCCCGGTCGCCAACGTCGGCAGCAAGTCGGGTCGCAGCGCCGCCAGTTCCAACGGGGCGAATCCGGGCACGAACGCTCCGCCGGGGTGCAGGGATCCGTCCGATCGGACGGCCCACGCCGCACCCCGATTGGCGGTGAGGTGGTTCGATCCGAAGACGATCTCCGGTCTCCCGTCTCCGTCGAGATCGCCGACCGCCGGGGTCGAGACGCTCTTGGCCCGACGGGGGGTCCCCGACCTTCGATCTTCGATCGCGACCGGAAACCCCGGAAGAAGCGAGCCGTCGCCGCGCCAGACCCAGAGAGTCCCGTCGAGTCCCGTGACCACGATCTCGTCGCCCGGCCG
>JANNRU010000037.1:0-2168 GCA_031401755.1 Acidobacteriota bacterium
GTTGCAATCAATGGTGTCCACCGAATCGGGGGAACTTTAAACCAAACTGTTGAGGTTTGTCGATACCGTCTACGATTTCATCGTGTATTACGAAATGCGCGCCACCTACGGCACGATCCACCGACGGCCCGTTCACTGCGAGAGCGATACGTACCACGGAATCGTGATGGACATGGACAGACTCTTCCCGCCACATCTGCCTGCATACAAGGCGAGGGAGAGCCAGAAATTCCAAGCATCCTATAGCCGGGCGATTGCCCGGACGCAAGACGTACGGAGGGCAGACGACGAACGCGCGGCAGCAAGCTTCATGCTCGACACGGCCCTTCGGAGTGTAGTGCAACGAGCCACCCCAGACGCGAGCGGCAAACGGGTCGGAGGGCCGGCTCACGATCGCCTAATCAAGGGACTGGCGACCCTCGCGGAGATGGTGCGGCACCGGCGAAGCGTGTGGGGCCAGAGGTGGGTACAGGCGGCAAGGGTGGCAGTCAGGACAAAGACCAATCGTCACACGCTGGGGCACAGCCCGACCCGCTCGCGTAGCTACGTAGTTTCTGCGGTTCACCCGGGGTGGGACCGAGAAGCGGTCGTGGAGGCACAGGCCCGGAAGGCACTCAGGGAACATGGAACACGGTCAGCGCTGTGTCTCGTGGCGGAGCCGCGACGGATCCTATGGACCTATGACTGGTACGTACGGATGCTCCGCAGCGGCGCTGCCGGCGACCTTCCTCGCGATCGAGTTCTGAACGTGTCCGTGGGGTACGTCGAACGGGAGTAGGATAAGGTCCGGACCGCCAGCTGGCGAAGACGCGATCGATCAACACCCAAGCCCCCGCACCCGCCTCGCTCACTCCTCGTCGCCCGGATGCGTGTGCACCACGGTCGTCAACGGCGAGACGTGCCGCGTAAACCCCGCGCAGGAAACGGACCGCCGTTGGCCGGCGGCAGTTGGGGTCCGCCGAAAGGCTCCCAGGAGAAACGATTCACTACTTCGACGGCGGGTCGGCGAAGTACTCCAGCGGCTTCCGGTAGAGCCGAGCGAAAGCGACGAGCTCCACGAAATCGACTCGGCGCTCGCCCAACTCGCACTTGCTCGTGAAGGACAGCGGCTTGCGAAGGGCGCTGGCCACGTCAGCCTGGGTCAGCCCGGCATCGCGGCGCGCCTCCCGCAGCCGCTTCAGGAACCTCCGATAGTCGGTGGAATGTAGGGGTGATGGCTTGGCCACGCCTGCGGATGATCGTGCCCCGGCTGGAATTCCCCATAACAGGGAACTAGAATCGCGCCGGCGGGGCCGAGTCGGTCAAGTTCGCCAGCTGTGCCAGCGCGCGTTGCGTCCAGCCGGCGGCGGCCATGGAGCGGCCCTGTCGCCCAATTTCCTGCCCGCGGGCGGCCGTCCGAGAATTGCCAAGGAGACCCTATGAGTGCTTCCAGCAAGGAACCTTCGGGTCCGTACTTCGTTCAGTTTTTCGGCCCAGTTGTGGCCGCGCTCAATCAGCTGGGTGGATCGGCTCGACCGTCCGAGGTGCGCGATAAGGTCGCAGAGAATCTCCGGATTTCCCCGGAGACGCAAGCGGAGACCCTTTCGAGCGGAACCTCGCGCTTCGACAATCAAGTGGCTTGGGCCCGCTTCTACCTCGCTCGGGCAGGCATCATCGACTCATCACGTCGCGGAGTCTGGACGTTGACCGAAAAGGGCCGAGCGACCCCGGCGATGAGTGACGCCGAGGCGCTTACGATCTTCCGAACCGTCCACGCGGGGTTCGCGTCGGGGGAGGGAGCCGACGAGGGCACCCCGACATCGGAGGACGGGGACCAAGGCGCACCGAACGGGTTGACGGCTCCGGACCACCGAAGCCAGGTGCTCCGGGTCCTGCATGCACTCCCGCCAGCGGGTTTCGAGCGGTTCTGCCAGCGTCTCCTTCGAGAGTCAGGTTTCGAAGAAGTGACCGTGACCGGTCGTTCCGGCGATGGCGGTATCGACGGGATCGGCATCCTCAAGGCAAATGTCCTGGTGAGCTTCAAGGTCGTGTTTCAATGCAAGCGATACCGAGACGCAGGTAGCGTCAATTCAGGACAGGTGCGGGACTTCCGCGGCGCGATGATGGGGAGGGCGGACAAGGGAATCGTCCTGACGACAGGTTCCTTCACGTCAGATGCGAAGAAAGAG
>JANNRU010000038.1:0-1864 GCA_031401755.1 Acidobacteriota bacterium
CGAGGTGGGCCAGGTCGACTTCGGCGAAATAGTTACCGACGTAGATATCGAGTCGGCCGTCGAGATCGAAGTCGAAGAAGATCGCCGCGTTACCGTTGGCCCAGTCTGTGCCGGCGGTTCCATCCCGGCGACGGAAGAGATCCTTCGTGACATCAACGAAAACGCCGGCGCCCTCATTCCTGAACAACGAGTCGTGACCCCAGCGCACGAGATACAGATCCGGATCGCCATCGTTGTCGTAGTCACCGAAGGTCGCGTCCATGCTCAAGCCATCGTCTCCGTTGACGTCGGCCAATCCCGCTCGTCCCGCGGCCTCGCGGAAACCTCCGTCGCCGCGATTGAGATAGAGCCAGTTGGGCTCGCCCGCCCTGGAATTCGTAACGTAGAGATCGATTCGCCCGTCGTCGTCGACATCGGCCGCGGCCGCGGCCGCTCCCACGCTCGACATCCAGGGTCCGATGTTGTTGAGCTTCGGATCGAGAACGGGGCGGGAGTGTCGGTGCCGGATTCCAGCGGATTGCGTCGCCTCGCGGAACACGGGCGGGGACGCGGGTTCAGGCGGTCGTGCCGGGGTGGCACAGCCCGCGAGGAACGCCAACACGGCGACGGTGACACCCAGGATCGGGCGGGCACCCCTTTCAGGTCGAGGCTCAATCATTCGATTTCCGCTGCGATCTCACGAACCCAATGTCGATCGGCATTATATTTCGTTTTCGATTCGAGGGTCACCGGTTGCCACTCGCCTGGCACTTCCGATACCTTCATCGCCGAGACGGGTGGATTCGATTCCGATCTTGTTTTCGATGAGTAATCGTGAGAGATTCGGACCATCATGGCCAAAGTCGCACGAACGTTCGCGAGGGTCCCACCCGGCCTGCCGACTGGGGCGACGATCTGCACGCCCTGAACGACTCAACTCTTCGCCCAACTCGCCCCGCACCTAGCGCGGCGAGTCGAGCTCGACTGGCGACCGCGGTCTTCGTTTTGATATTCGCTGGCGCGGCAACGTCAGCCGGCCCCGCCACGGCCACTTCGATTCTGCGGCGCGCCGAGGCCTTACGCAATCCCGACCGCGACTACGCGATCGACTTCGCGCTGGAGGTGCGGAATCCGGAATGGACCTTCGGCCCGCGCCATTCGCGGTACGCGCTCGTCGCGCAAGGCAAGGACCGATCTCTCGTGCTGATGCGGGAGCCCTCCGCCTTCTACCCCGGGCTGCTACTGATCGACCAGGGCCGCTACTGGCTGCTGTACCGCCGCGCCGCCCATCCGCTGGAAGTCTCGGCGGCCCAAGTTCTAGCCGGCGATATCGTCAATGGCGACTTGGCTAGAAGCAACCTCCTTTCGTCCTACGAGGCTCGCCTCGACGGCGAGGAGACCCTCGACGCGCAGGCTTGCTGGCGCCTGAGTCTCGATCGACGCGATCCGCGGGCGCTCCACCCGCGGGTTGTGGCCTGGATCGCGCGGCGCGACTCACGACCGGTTCGCTTCGAGTATCATGGCGCGACCGGCACGCGACTGCGGACCGCGACCTGGAGCGACTGGAAACGCGGCGCACTGGGCTGGCGGGCGATGCGGCTGGACGCGGAGAATCTCGTGCGTGTCGGCGAGTCGACGACCGTGACCTTCGATAATCTGCGCCCGATCGACGCTTCGGTGTTCCCGTTCGAACCCGAACGACTCGCGCCTCTTCGCGACATCGCGATGAAGATCCTTGAAGCCGAGGGACGTCAGGCGTCGTTCGAGGAGCTCGGCAATCGGCTCGCCTCCCGAAAGCCGTGATCACCCTCGAAGCGGCCAGCCGCGGCTTCGGCTCCGGACCAGGTCGCGTTGAAGCCTTGCGTGACGTGACGCTGACCATCGA
>JANNRU010000039.1:0-4649 GCA_031401755.1 Acidobacteriota bacterium
TTCCTGTGCGCTTCGCAATCGGGCCAAGGACAGAACGGTGGCCGGAAGCGTGACGGACGTACGGACTCGACGGCCTGTTTTCGCCAGCGCACGGCCGATCCCAGGGCAAGGCCGATGCCGACGAGAATTGGCTGATTTCAGCAGAACAACGAGTCAAACTGTCCGCCGGCGGACGGTCGCCGGACATCGCCGGCCCACAAGCTTGCGGCCACCGTGGGGCGAGCGCACGGGTTCTGGCTTCGCCTCAGCTTGTGAGTGTAGGATCTCCGACGCTTCCTCGGAGGTGACTATGAGATTGGATTCCACTGCGAAATGGGCAGTCTACGCTGCGTTCACGGTCGCGTTTGTGGGCGGGATCGCCGTCGCTGGCTCATCCGCAGAACTGGCGCAGATTGCACCCAGGGCTTCGGCCGCAGTCGCACAGATTTTCCCCGGCGCAGCGGTTCTCGGTTACGGCGAGGAGACCGAAGGCGACGTCGCGTTCTACGAGGTCAAGGTCGAGTTCGGCGATCGGCAAGCGCAGGTCGAGGTCACCGCCGACGGTCGCGTGGGTGAGATCGAATCCGTCGTCCCAGCCGAAGGCTTGCCGCAGCCGGTGAGGGCGACTCTGACGAGACTGACCGAGGGTGGATCCGTCACGGAAATCGAAAAGCACGAAGTTCGCGGCGTCCCGCGCCGAGGCACGTTTGAGCCGGTCGTTCCGCCGGCCATGCAGTATGAGGTGAGTTACGTGATCGACGGGGCCCGCCGGCAGCGCACGATCGGTCAGAACGGCGAGCTTCTCGCCGCTGAATCGGACGACGACGGAGGCGACGACGACGCTGAAGACGACCGCGACACCGACTGATCGCAGACACCTGCGCTTTAACTGCCCCGCGCATGCCAGGTCGGCCTTGCCCGCCGCGGCGAGCCGAGGGCGGATTTCTACCGGCCGCACGCTAGTAACCCGAAGGCAGCCACCCACCTGGCCACGCTTGTCGCTCGCCACGCGGCCAAACTTGCGGTCTGGGGTAAGGCGATGACGCTGCGACTGCAGGGCCTGTGGCGCTATCCGGTCAAGACGTTGGCGGGTGAGCCGCTGGAAGTGGCCGAGCTTACCGAGCGTGGCATACCTGGCGATCGGATCGTCCACGTGCGTGGCCCCGAAGGCGTGCGAACCTCGCGTCGTCACTTTCGCCTGCTTGGGCTTTCCGGCTCGCTCGATTCCGAGGGACAACCACTCGTCGAGGGCCACCCCTGGGAAAGCGAAGCGGCCCTGGCGGCCGTTCGCGCGGCAGCCGGGAGCGACGCCTGGCTCGAAGCCAATGACGGTCTCGAGCGCTTCGACATCCTGCCGCTGCTGGTCGCGACCGACGGAGCCGTCGCTGTATTCGGTCGCGACATCCGGCGGCTCCGCCCCAACCTTCTCATCGGCGGGGTGGAGGGGATGGCGGAGATCGGTTGGCCGGGAAGCGAGTTGCATATCGGCGATGCGGTGCTGAGGCTCGATTCGCTTCGCGGCCGCTGCGCGATGACGATAGTCGATCCGGACTCACTCGAGCGCGATCCCGAAGTCCTCCGCGACATCGTCCGCCGTTTTAACGGCAAGCTCGCCCTCAACACCGAGGTGCTGCGCCCGGGAATCGTTCGGGTTGGCGATGCGGTATCGCTCGTGCGCGGAACCGACGCGGACTAGAGTCGTTCTTCGCGGTCGGCGGAGGCTCGAGCATGAGACACGAGATTGGAAGAGTTTGCGGGTTGGGCGAGGTCTACCGCGCCGGGCACCGTGCTGGGCGTAGTCGGCTGCATGTCACCCGATCAAGTGCGAGGCGAGGCCGGCGCCGCGCCACCGCTATTTGCCGCGATACACCGGTTAGAGTCCTGCAGGGCGAACTTGACCTTCTTTACATGGGCTGAAACCGGGCGCGCGCCTCGAGAGGATCGAAATGGAGCCGAATACCAAAGGGCATCGCCACAATCTCCGGGCCATCGCGCGACGCTCGATGGTCGAACGCGGGTTGCTGCCTGATTTTCCGCCGGCTGTTCTCGAGGAAACGGCCTCCACCATCGAGCCGGACGTCGCCAACGCGTCCGTCAAGGACCTGCGCCAACTCCTGTGGATCTCAATCGATAACGACGATTCGAAAGATCTCGATCAGCTCTCGGTCGCCGAGCCGCTGGGCGGCGGGGTGACGCGGGTGCTGGTCGCGATCGCCGATGTCGATGTGCTCGTGCGCCAGGGTTCGGCGACCGACCTGCGCGCCCGGCACAACACGACGTCGGTCTACACCGCGGCCGAGATCTTCCCGATGCTACCGACCGAGCTTTCCACCGATCGGACGTCACTCGGCGAAGACGACGAGCGGCTGGCGGTCGTGATCGAGATGATCGTGCACCCGGACGGCACGCTGACCGACACGGACATCTACCGCGCGCGAGTGTTAAACCGGGCCAAGCTCGCCTACAACGCGGTGGCCGCCTGGCTCGACGGGACCGGCGCCGCGCCGGCGCGCGTGGCGAGCGTGACCGGACTGGACGAGCAGCTTCGAACCCAGGGTCGGGCGGCGCAGGCATTGCGAAAGCTGCGTCACCAAAACGGAGCGCTGAGCCTGGAGACCATTGAGCCCCGCGCCGTGTTCAATGGCGACCTGCTCGCCGATCTCCGTGTCGAAGAAAAAAACTGTGCCAAGCAGTTGATCGAAGTCTTGATGATCGCGGTCAACGGCGTCACGGCCCGCTATCTCGAGGCGAAGGGATTCCCGGCGCTACGCCGGGTTCTGCGTGCGCCGGACCGCTGGGGGAAGATCGTCCAGCTTGCGCATAATTTCAACGAGCAGCTCCCCGCCACGCCGGATGCCGTCGCACTCGAAGCCTTCCTCGCGCGTGCACGACAAGCGGTCCCGGAGAAATTCCCCGACATCTCGCTCTCGGTCGTCAAGCTGATGGGAAGCGGGGAGTACGCGGTCGAACGTCCCGGAGGTGCATCGCCGGGCCACTTCGGCCTCGCCGTTCGCGACTACACGCACTCCACGGCTCCGAATCGGCGCTACCCGGATCTGATCACGCAGCGGCTGCTCAAGTCGGCGATCGACGGACGCCGCGTCTCCTACCTCGAAACCGAGTTGGAAGAGTTGGCGACCCACTGCACGCGGCAGGAGGACAACGCCAACAAGGTCGAGCGGCAGGTGCGGAAGTCGGCGGCAGCACTGCTCCTCGAGTCCAGGATCGGAGCGCGATTCGCGGGCATTGTCACCGGAGAATCGGAGAAGGGGACCTGGGTCCGAATCTTTCATCCGCCTGCCGAGGGGCGCGTAGTTCGCGGGTTCGGGGGGCTCGATGTCGGCGAGAATGTTACGGTCGAGTTGATCGATACGAATGTCGAGCGGGGTTTCATCGATTTCGCGCGCGTGCGGGGCTAGCCGCGGTCAGCGCACGTAGGAGCGCTGATTTCGCGAGTTGACGGCCCAGCACGTTGTGATCCGTCGACCGCGTGGCGCTCTCACCTCGCGCAGGACTCGAGTCGATCCTCGAGAACGACCGCTGAACCCGGGGCCTTATTGGAACGCGGCCTCGTAGGCTTCGAAAATCGAGCGGATCTCCCGTTGAGTCTCTTGGAGCTCCGCGCGCTCCGTTTTGACCTTGAGTGTCTGAACTCTCGGGAATAGCGCTGCGAGAACTAGGTGCAATTGGTCGTGCGCCGGACCGGTCATCGTGCAGCCCTGAATGAGGTTCTTTAGTTCTACGTCGAACGCAGCCGCGAGGGTACGCGCATCCTCGACCGAATGGATCGGCGAGGCCTCGACGATCAGTCGCGTCATCGCGCCGACCGAAGCGCGCGTGTGCTCGTCTACTTGCCACTTTTGTCCGTCATTCAGTTCCAACTTCAGAACGAAGGTGTCGTGATCGTTGGCGGGCTCGTTTGAGCCGCCTGACGGGAATAGCAGACCGGCGGCCGTCAGCAGTACCGATGCGATAGGATTCATGTGGGACTCCAGCCCGACAGGCATCCAGACAGGTTCGTCCGCAAATTCCGCTCACGCGATTGCCGCCGGTCCGTCGTCGGTTTTCGGAGCGTCGGTCGCATGCTGGCATGGTAAGTGATGGGTCACTTACCAGCGAGGGCCAAAAGAGACCCGGCGGGTCTCATCGATGCGCGAGCCTCGGCCAGCGATCGCACGCAAGCGTCCGGTGCCGCGTGCCGTGGGGTACGGCGGGCTTGCAAAGCGGCCCACGGCCAATCCCGAGCGTGTCAGTCGGCGGCGGCCTGCTTGCTCACAGGCGCGGTGCGCCAAAGCCAGGCGGCAACACCTTCGAGCTCGCGCACGAACAGCGTGTCTCCGCCGACGGCAAGATGTCCCCAGGTTTCCTGGTCGGCGATCTGTCGAGTGTCGAGAAGGCGGAACGCCTTGGGATCGGCCTGCACGAGGTGCAGTGCACCGTCTTCGGCCAGACCGAGGATCAGGTCGCCCTGCCAGGCCATGCTCCAGTACTTGCCGATCGGCTCGCTGCGCCAGCGCGAATTGCCGTGAATCAGATCGAGGCATTCCAGGCGGCCGTTGGCCAGGTGCAGGTAAGCGTCCGCTCCGATGACGACAGGCGAGGACATGTAGGCTGTGGATTTGTTCGTCCAGCCTTCACTCACCACGAATCCGTCGCCTTCGCCCGCGCGT
>JANNRU010000040.1:0-3522 GCA_031401755.1 Acidobacteriota bacterium
GTAGCTCGACGAACGGCTCCCAGATCGCCGCGCGCAAGTTGGCCGGACGGTCGTTCCGGGTCTCCGGTTCAGGCGCGAACCAGGTCACGGGGAGCAGCGGGAGATAGAGCGCGGCCAGGATCGCCACGGCCAACGGCCAGGAGATCCAGGCCGCGACCGTGATCGTCAAACTGCCGGCGATGTACATCGCGGCCCGGTAGATTGCGGTGCGCGCACCGACAGCGAGCGCCTGCTCTTCCGGCCGCAACACGTCGACGGCGTAGGCGTCGACCGCGATGTCCTGGGACGCGGCAACGAACGCCAGAACCAACGCGACCCCGAATAGCACCCAGATCGCATCGGGCCTGGCGGCCGCGCCTCCGAGAACGAGCGTCAGCGCGATCAAGCCGAACTGGGTCAGGAGAATCCAGCCGCGGCGTCGGCCCAGAAAAGGGGGCATCCAGCGATCCATCAACGGCGACCAGAGCATCTTGAAGCTCCAGGGTGCCTGGATCAGCGTGATCAGCCCGACGACGCGGATGTCGATGCCGGACTTGCGCATCCAGTCCGGCAGCGAGATCCAGAGCAGACCCAAGGGCAGGCCCGACGAGAACGACAACAGTGAAACCGATGCGGTGCGCCACGAGGTCATCGCCCGCGTCAGCGCCGCGACGGGTCCGCGCGCGGCCTCGGCTCGTTCAGGCATTCGGGCTCCGTGCGCGAGGGATCCCGGCGAACAGGGCCGGGGGCGCCACCGTATCGTAATGCCGGGTTCGCGGCCCGAACAAGAATGGGTGCGGGCGCGACATGGCCTGCCCCGGGGTCGCCGCCTATATTCGCCTTCGCCGGCCCCCCACCCCGCCGGCCACAGGAGCTGTGATGGCGACCAGGACCGCGACACGACGGCATCACAGCCGGATCACCGTTCCGAACGGCAGCATGACCGTCGCCTTCGCCGATCCGACCGTATCCGGCGGCGAAACGGAGTTGGCGGTCGTCGACTTGAGCGGTGCCGGATTCTCGTTTCGCGCCCTCGGCGATGAGCAGCCGCGCCTCGACGTCGGTACGACGGTCGCGGGGGTCGAGTTGCGCCTGGGCGGCGTCATCATTCAGGGCGAGCTCGTCGTCATGCACGTCACGCCCGGCGCGGGGAGCGACACGACCTACGGGGCGTTGTTCTATCCTGCTGGCGATCCGGATTTGATCAAGCTCAAGAGCGTCGTCGCCGGGATGCAGGCTGTCGGCGGCGACTGAGCGCTCGTCCCCGGGTCGACGGAGACCTGGATGGCGAGCCCTGAAGCACTCTCCGAGCGGCTCGATCCGCGGGCGATCGACGTCCAGCGAATCGTTGGCGCGATCACGACGGCGATCCTCTCGCTCGTCCTCGCCATCTCGGCCTTGATCGGTTTTCTGACCGCGCCATGGCCGTTCGCATTGCGGCTGATGCTGCCGTTCGCGTGGATCGTCGTGAGCGGGATGCTGCTCGCGTTCGCGCTCTGGTGGCCCGGGGTGAGCTGGCGCTACGTCTCCTACCAGGTCGACGAGATCAATCTGTCCATCACGCGCGGTGTCGTGTGGCGCTCGCACACGGTCGTGCCCCGGTCGCGGATCCAGCACACCGACGTGTCGCGCGGGCCGATCGAGCGAATGTACGAATTGGCGACGCTGGTCGTTTACACGGCCGGCACCGAACACGCGGCCGTTCACCTGAGCGGTCTGGCGCACGACCGGGCACTCGCCGTCCGTGATCGACTGCTCCGGGCGGGTGGACAAGATGACGGTGTCTGACGCGGCGGAGAACCGCGACGGCGAATCTCAGCGGCTGCACCCGTCGTCACTGCTCTTCGGCATCGGAGCCGTGGCCCGGCGGCTGTTGGTGCCGGGACTGGCGATCCTATTTTTCTCGCGCCGTCAGGAGCCGGAAGTCTGGGTCATGGTGCTCTTCGCGCCGTCTGCCGTTCTCGCTGTGGTGCGGTACTGGGCCTATCGCTATCGGCTCGGCGCCGAAGAACTGGTGATCCAGGACGGCCTGCTGACCCGGAACGAGCGCCACATCCCTTACGCTCGCATCCAAAACATCGATCTCGTGCAAAATCCTCTGCAACGCCTGCTGGGCGTTGCAGAAGCGCGCCTGGAAACCGCAGCGGGCGGAAAGCCGGAGGCGGTGATCCGCGTGCTTTCGCTGGAGGCGATCGCCGTGATGCGCGCACGCATCTTCGTCGGGCAGCCGCCGGCGCCCGGCGAAGGGGAAGCGGCACCCGAGCGACCTCATGCGATTTTGGAGGTTGGCTTTTTGGATCAGGTCCGCTACGGCGTGATCTCGAACCGCGGCATGGTCGTGGTCGCGGCCGCGATCGGCGTCGCCTGGCAGTTCGGGCCGCTGGGGAGCTGGTTCGAGGCGCTGCAGCGACAGTTTTTCGATCTCCCGCTACTCCGCTGGGGCGCTCCCGGCGTGCTCGCGATCATCGTGCTCGCGCTGATCGCCGCCACCCCGTTTCTGTGGCTGCTGTCGATCGGGCTGGCCCTGGTCCGACTGCACGGATACAGCCTGCGCCGCGACGGGGAAAATCTCCGCGCGGAGTACGGTTTGTTCACTCGGGTGACCAAGACGGTCCCGCGACACCGCATCCAACGGCTCGTCGTGCGGCAGTCGGTGATGCACCGCATCCTCGGCTGCGCGAGCGTCGTCGTCGATACCGCCGGAGGCGGGTCCGGCGAGGAGGGTGATCCTCACGGCGCGGCGCGGATCGAGGTGGTGCCGATCGTGCCGAAAGATCGGATCGAGCCGCTGCTGGCCGAACTGCTCCCGGACCTCGACCTGGGCGCGGTCGCCTGGTCGGAACTGGCGCCGCGCGCGCCGCGTCGGATGTTCCGCCAGTGGATCGCCGTGTTGGCCGTGCTCGGTGGCGCGTTGGCCTTCGCCCACCCGGCGCTCGCGCTCGTGGCGCCGCTCCTGGCGCCGCTGGCTTGGCTCGAGACCCGAGCCCGCATGAAGCGGACGGCCTGGTCGGTCGACAAGGGCTACGTCTGTCGGCGTTCGGGCATCTTCTGGCGGCGGCTCGATCTGGTCCGCTGGTCAAAGATCCAGGTCGTCCAGTCCCGCGAGAGCCCCTTCGATCGACGCCACCGTATGGCCTCGCTCGTCATCGACACGGCCGGGGCCGGAGCCGAAGGCCCGCTTTCGATCGATCTGCTGGACGCGGGTCAGGCGCGGCAGGCCTTGGGTCAACTCGCCACCGAGGCCGGCCGAACGGCCTTCCGCTGGTAGCCGGACTATAATTTCCCGGTCAACAGCGAAGGAGTGCCACGTCTATGAAGCCGACCGAAATCTACTCGTTTCTCGCCGAAGACGTGATCGGACAGCAAGACGCGCTGCGTTTTGTGTCGGTGGCGATCTTCAAGCACCTGGAAGGCGAGCGCTACGGCAACCTGATGCTGATCGGCAGCTCCGGCACCGGCAAGACCACGATCATGCGCTCGATCGAGCGGCTCTACGGGACCCACGACGAGTTCGCCAAGTACCGCGTCGTGATCATCATCAAT
>JANNRU010000041.1:0-1815 GCA_031401755.1 Acidobacteriota bacterium
TCGCCCAGGCCGGGCGGCTCGGGTCGTCGTTCGAGCGTGCTAAAGCACAGCGAACCGCGCCAACCGAATGTAGCGCTCGCGAAAGCCCGCCAGCTCCTCGATCCAAAACACGCCGTGAAAAAAACCTTCAGCCGAAAAACCTACCAGACGAGCCTGCTCAAGCTCTCGGCGGGACAACGCCACACTGCCGAAGACATCGGTCTTCCCCCCAAGCACAATGTCGCCAGAATTGGTGACGATCCAAGCGTTCACTCCTTCGAGCATACTGCCATCAGGGTCGGCGTCGCCGACGAAGAACGTGACCGAGTTGTTGGAGTCAAGGGCACCTTCACCAGCCCCAGACCCGACAGATCCACACCCCAGCAAGGCGGAGATGCAGGCGACAAACAGCACGGAGACGAGGCCTATCCAGGTGGGTCGCTTCATATCGGGGGCCTTCCTTGAATCAACTCATTCAGGACCGCCTCGGCTTCCTCCGGCGTAAGGTTTGCGCTCTCACCGGAAGCTCGGTCGCCGAATTGAGCCGCCGCGCCGGTGTCGTTCGTGGGTTTGTCTTGCGCAGCCAACTCGGCGCCAGTCAGTCCACTCTGCACTCCGAGAGCATGAAAGCTCTCGTGGGCAGTTGTGCTTACGCCGCTACGGTCAGGGTGCACCGCCTCGACAGCCCTCGTGTCGACCCGTACGTTTGCTCCTCGGCTCTCCACGCCGTCGATGGTGACCTTGTAGCCGCTCGTGTCGCCTCCCTTCGCCTGTGCGTTGAGTTGGCCTTGACGAATCGCCATGATCGCGGCAGCAGTGTTGAGTCTCGCGTCTCGGAAGGTGACACGAAAGCTCCGATCAAGCGCCAGTTTGGTGAGGGCCGCACGACCACTCGGCCTCATGACCGTGCGCACCATGAATGTTCGTAGCTTCGCGGAATCGTTCTCCATTGCCAGAACGATATCGTTTCCATCAGGATCGATGTACTTGAGTGGATTGCCTCGAGTGTAGGCGTAGCGATTCCAAGCCTGCGGAGTCATCTGAGCGCGCAGCCGACTCTTCGGATCCGTCGACAGGAACCGCCCATTCCGCGGGCTGTAGTGCCGCGCGTGCATGTAATCCAGGTCGTCCTGGTTGCTGGTGGTGACTGCATAGTCGCGTTCGTGGCCTGCCCAGCGTTTGCGGTCGCCTTCGCCGAAGGCGCTGACTTGTTCGCCGTAGGGGAGGTAGTCGTGGCGGGCGGTGAGGTTGCCGTTGATGTTGGTGACCAGGCGGACGCTGCCGAGGTGGTCGAGGTCGAAGTGGCGTTGCTCGGCGGTGGGGTTGACGTAGCCGGCCAGGAGGGCGTCACCGCGGTAGGTGTAGTCGACGAAGTACTTCCAGTCCTTGGTGTCGCCGGCTGGCAGCAGGTGGCTCAGGTACTCGCGCATCACCTTGCCGTCGAGGTCGCGCAGTGACCAGATCGACGTCGTGCCGCTGGCCTCGTAGGTCCAGAACCGTTCGTCGGACGGTGTGTAGACGTAGAAGTAGGTCTTGGTGCCGGTGCGGTACTCGGTCATCTGGTTGAAGAGATCGTACTTGTAGGTGTTGCCGGTCCAGCTGGTGACGTTGCCCTCGACGTCGTGCGTCGCCACGGCGGACCCGAGGCGATTGGTCGCCGAGTCGATGCTGATGTTTCGCGGCGTGGTGCCGTCGAGGATCTGCTTCAGGTTTCCATAGACGTCGTAGGAGTAGCTGCCGGAGTGGCCGGACGCGATGCGCGCCGACTCGAGCCGGCCGATCGGATCGTAGTCGTAGATCTCGCCCTCGATCGTCGGTGTTCCAGGGTTGTCGTTC
>JANNRU010000042.1:0-7529 GCA_031401755.1 Acidobacteriota bacterium
ATGGCCTCGGTCTGCTCCTCAAGGCTGATCACCGCGCGCACCAAGTCGGCGCCAACTTGCTCGCCCTCTTTGGCGAGATCCAGGAACGTCTCGGCTTCTTCTAGCAGGGCCAACAACCGTTGGGCCGAATCGAGCGCCGCCACGGCCTTCCCGCGCTGCTGCTGAGTGGATTTCGCGCGCTCCGCGTCGTCCCAGATTCCCGGCTCGCTCAGTCGACTGTCCAGTTCGGCGAGTGCCCGCTGGTTTCCCTCGACATCAAAGGAACCTCCGAAGATCGCCGACCTTGGACCGCAAGCCCGAGATACGATCCGCCAGGTCTTGTAAGTCAATCGTTGCCAAGCCCGTTACTCCTCCCGTCGATTGTTTTCGACGGCTGACCGGGATCAGGATAGCGTTTCTCGCCTCAAGCCTCAGCCGTCTTCCCGACGGACCCACGTCGAGTAGCCCAGTTTCTGAAGATCCTGGGCCGCAGACCTCGCCAGATCCTCGGTCCCGTATCCGGTGACCCGGACTCGGATCAACTCTCCCGCACCCTCGGGCTCGGATCGAAGGCTGGCACCGTAGCCGAGTCCGGCAAGTTTTCCGACGAGCGTTTCAGCCGCCTCCCGGTCCCGGCCCGCAAAGACCTGGACGACGAACTGGCCGACGGGTGCGTCGACGCGGCTGATCTCTCCTCCCTGCGCGGCCTCTGTGACAGGGGCGGCGTCGACAACCGGCTCGGTCCGTTGAACTGTCGGCGGCGGGGCCTGGTCCGGTTCGAGGCCTGACGGCGGCGGCTCGGCCTGCCGAGCTGGCTCGAGGCCCTTTTCGGACCCATCCAGGTGGTCGAAGTAGGAGATGCGGTCCAGGGACGCCCGTTCCGGGATCGACGCCACGCTGTCGCGGGCGGGCTGAGCCGCAACCGTCGGCGTCGCCGCCCTTTCGACACGCCGCCCGAGATAGAACGCGCCCGACAGCAATCCGATTAGGAGCGCCCCGGCCACGAGGAGCGTCGCACCCTCGATACGCAACTCCCTAAAACTCTCCGATTCCTTCCGCTCAGCGTCCATCGTCGTCCCCCAGAATCTCGGCGATGCCGATCGAGTTCTTCGTTCCATTCTTGATGCGCTGCATCGCCCGGTCCGCCTGCTCCACCAGTTCGCGCTCTGTGCGGGCGTGGAGCGGGAACGAGGCGATTCCGAGCGACGCCGTCATCCGAATCCCGCCGTCGTTCACATCGTCCGCTAAGAACGGCTGGCGGGCGATCGTGTCCCGGACGCGCTCGGCCACTTCGATCGCGCCGTGCCACTCGGTTTCGGGAAGCAACACGCAGAACTCGTCGCCACCGAAGCGGAACAGGCGATCGAAGCGCCGGATCTTGCTCCGGATCCGTCGTGAGACCTCGGCCAGTGTCCGGCTGCCCATCGCGTGGCCGTGACGTTTATTGACTTCCTTCAAATTGTCCATGTCAAGGAAAATCAACGATAGCGCGGTCTGGAATCGACTGGCTCGGGCAAGCTCCTCGGGCAACGACGTCTCGAAGTATCGCCGGTTGAAACAATGCGCCGTGTCGTCTTTGATCACCAGTTCGCGTAGCGCCCGTACTTGGAGCGCGTTGCCCATCGGGCCGCGAACCCGTTCGAGCCACCGCCGCAACCGCTCGATGACCGGGGCCGCGGGAGCCGATCCGAACAAAAGCAGAAGCACCGCACCCAGGTCGCCTCCGCTCCCCTCGACCGGCAAGGCCATCGACGCGGCCGGTTCCGGCTCGGGCCACTCGTGGAACAGCGACGCCAAAGGGCCGAAGCCCACCGAGATCTCCCCGTCTCCCTGAGCCAGACGGCGATACCCGGGGATGTCGATTGGGCGCAGCGCGGCCAGACGTCGGTCATCGGTCGTCCAAGTGGTGGCGAGAGGGATCGCGCTCTTTCGCTCCTCCCCCGGAGCCAGCAAGATCGCCGAATCGGCCCCGGAGAACTGCTGAGTCGATCGGGCCAGCCGGACGAGAAACGCCTCGAACTCCAAGGCCCCGTACAGTGCTAGCAGCGAACTGGCGAACTCGGGTTCGGCGCGGACCCAGGCGGGATCCGCTTCGACGACTCCCGTCGCTGGCTTGTCGAACCGCCTCACGGTCGCGTCGCTCAACGCCCGATCGAGCGCAGGAGCTCGATCGGCGGAGGAATGGCGATGGTCGAACGGCGCTCGGCGGTCAGTTCGGTCAACGTCGGCATATAGCGGAACTGCCTCGGTGCCGGTCCCTGGCTCAGCTCCCGCACTGCGGCAACCAGCGTGACCCCGGCCTGGGATTCGCCCTCTGCACGCAGCAGGATCTTCGCTCGATTAACGAAGGTGCGTAGGGACGTTTGGCGCATCCTATCGATGAGCGGCACGAGGAAGAAGAGCCCCGGGCCGCAGTCGTAAGGCCGGAGCCGACCCAGGTGACCGACCGCTCCGCGCTCGTACCCGGGCAATCCTCGGACGGAGTTCACGGGAGCCACGAAGAGAAGTACCGCCGCCGCGACCCCACCGATCCCGATCGCATCCATCAGCCTCTCCCCTCTCCTACGGCCCGTCGGCCGCCGGCTCGACGCTCAATTTAGGCTCATCGACACCACGGACGCGGAACCGCGCTCCATGATCAATACGGTTCCCTCTGATTGGAGTGCGGCCACGGCGACGAACGCGAACAGCGCATAACGCCACACGATCGCCAATCGGCTCATGCGGCCGAGTATAGAGTTGCCGCCACACCGACTCAAGCGGTCCGCGGTGGTTCAGGGCCGCCGACCCTCGGCGAATCGTCGTCGCAGCGCTTGAGCGACCCCATCCGGCACCAAGCCCTCGACCGACCCGCCCAAACGCGCGACCTCGCGCACGAGTCGGCTGGAAACATAGGAGTAGGCCTCACTCGGCACCAGAAACACGGTCTCAAGACCCGCGTGCAATCGGCGATTCATCATCGCCATTTGCATCTCGTACTCGAGATCGGTCACGACGCGGATGCCCCTGAGGATCACGGTTGCGCCGCGTCTTCGCGCGTAGTCGACGAGTAAGCCGTCGAAGCTGTCGACCTCGACGTTGTCCCAGCCGTCGACCGCAGCCCGTAACAGATCCAGTCGCTCTGCGGCGGAAAAGAGCGGTTCTTTGTCCTCGTTGCGCAACAAGGCGAGGATCAGCCGGTCGAAGTGCCGCCTCCCGCGTTCGGCGAGGTCCAGATGTCCCCTCGTGACGGGATCGAAAGTGCCTGGGTATACCGCGATTCGATTCATGCGCGCCTCCGCTGCAGGGCCTCGCTAGCCTCTTCGGTCGTTCGCAACAATTCCGCCGCGTGTTGCCTGGAGCTTGCGGTTGCCCGCCTTCCGGCCAACATCCGGGCCAGCTCCTCGATCCGTTCGTCCGACGCGAGCGACTCGATTCGGATGCGGGTTCTCCCGTCGCTCACCGACTTACTCACCCCGAGGTGCCGATCGGCCCAGGCTGCGATCTGCGGGAGATGCGAGACGCAGATCACCTGCCGTCCTTGCGCGACCTCGGCGAGCCGGGCGCCTACCGCGTAGGCGATCGTGCCCCCCACGCCGGCGTCCACCTCGTCGAATACGGCGACGTCCGCGCCGAGCGTCGGACCCAACACCACGTGAAGGGCGAGCAGCAGGCGCGACAGCTCGCCGCCGGATGCCGCAGTGGCGATTCCACGGGCGGGTTCGCCAGGGTTTGCGGCGAAGACGAACTCGACCCGTTCTCCGCCGCGACGATGCCGGACGGGGGCCCCGTCGACGAGCCGCGGATCCAGTTGAACTTCGAACACGGCACCGGCGAGCGCGACCGCTTCCAACTCCCCGGTCACGGCGGCCGACAAGCCCCCTGCGGCGGCCGCGCGCCGCTCGGTCAGTTGCGCCGCGGCAGCAACGTAGCGCGCCAAGACTTCCGCCAACGCCTTTTCGCGACTCGCCCGGGAAGCGTCGACGTCGTCCAACTGCGCGATCTCCGCGGCAGCCGACGCCCGCAGGTCGAGGAGTCCGGTTTCGTCGGCGGCGTGTCTCAAGAAGAGCTGCTGGAGCGCAGCGGTGCGGGTTTCGATCTGGTCCAGGTGTCCAGGTTCGTATTGGAGCCTCGCGCGCAGGATCTCGAACTCGGAAGCCACGTCTGCGATCTCAATGGCGGCCGAACGGAGTCGCTCGACGGCGCCCAAGAGGGTTGGGTCGATCTCGGCCAGTTCCTCCGCTCGCCGCGCCGCGCGAGTGACCCGATCGACCGCGGACTCGTCGCCATCTCGCGTCGAAGCGAGAATCTCTTGACAGCCTTCGGCCACACGACTAGCGCTGCGTAGCAGGCGGCGTTCGCTGGCGAGCGCTTCCCATTCACCCTCGCGGGGTGCGACCGCATCGATCTCGCGAACCGTCCGCCGCAGTTGGTCGAGGCGATCCTCCCGTCGGGCCAGGCGCTCAGTCCAAGCCGCCAACTCCTCCTCGGCCGCGCCCACCGCGACGAAGGCCTCGGCCACCTCCGCAGCCAACCGTTCGGATCCGCCGAAGCGATCGAGCAGTTCGATCTGACGGTCGGCTTCGAGCAGACGAACGTGATCGTGTTGTCCATGCAAGTCGACCAATAACCGCCCCGCTTCACGGAGCAACACCTGGGTGACCGGCGAACCGTTGGCGAACGCGCGGCCGGTGCCGGTCACGGAAACCTCGCGCCGCACCAGGAATTGCCGATCGACGATCGGCTCGAGCCCGTGTTCGTCGGCCCAGCCCGGAAGCGGCGAATTGTCGGAGATCTCAAATAGTGCTTCGACAACGGCCCGCTCCGCGCCGGCGCGAACCGCGTCGCGATCCGCGCGGGCGCCAGCGACGAGTCCGAGTGCTTGGACGACGATCGACTTTCCTGCCCCGGTCTCGCCGGTCAGAAGGTTGAGACCGGCGCCGAACTCGATCGTCACATCTTCGACGACAGCTAGATCCCGGATGCGTAGTGTCCTCAACATCGGCAGGCCTCGCGCATTCGAAGTCTCGAGTGCTTTGACGCACCCGACGCACTGGGTTAGCATACCGCGGTTCGTCGTTGCCGGTGTCCGCCCCAATTTCTCGGCCGGAGCGCGGGCGGCAGGCGGAGGCTACTTGTTCCCCCCGATCTTCGCGCAATCCGCTGCTGGTTTGGACGTTTGGACACTGGTCATGGATGCGGGACCGATGGCCAAGTTCGTCTTGGTCGTGCTCGCTGTCTTTTCGATCATCTCGTGGGCGATCATCGTCGAACGCGGTTTGCGATTCCACCGCGCCGAGGGCGAGTCGCGGGTCTTCCTTGAGCGATTCCACGCGACGATTACCTTGGACGGGGTGGAGTCAACCGCGGACGAGTTGCGCCACAGTCCCGTCGCCGACGTTTGGCGGGCCGGCATGCGTGAATTGCGCTCGAACCCGCCCGCACCCGGCGCCGACAGCGACGGTCCCCGGATCGATGCGGTCGACAGGATGCTGCGAAAGAGCGCATCGGTCCAGTTGGGCGATCTGGAACGAAGCTTGGGTTTCTTGGCCACCACCGCCAGCGCCAGCCCGTTCATAGGCCTGTTCGGCACCGTTTGGGGGATCATGAACGCGTTTCGCGGGATCGGCATGTCGGGGTCTGCCAGTCTTGCCGCTTATGCCCCCGGCATCGCCGAAGCACTCATCGCGACTGCGGCAGGTCTGGCGGCCGCCATTCCGGCGGTGATCGCCTATAACCATTTCCTGGGTCGGCTCCGGACCATCGACGCGCGCATCGATGAGTTCATCGCCGACTTCACTCACCGACTCCTCGGTCGGAAGGGCTGAGGGATGGCCGGTCGCGTCGGGGTCGGCCGACCGGCCCGCGGGCGTTTTCCATCGCGCCTCGCCGAGATCAACGTCACGCCCCTCGTCGACGTAATGCTCGTCCTGCTGATCATTTCGATGGTCGCCGCGCCGATGCTCCAACGTGGACTGAACCTGGAGCTCCCTGCGACGGAGACCGCGAACGAGATCGCGGACGCCGCGGTCATCGTCGCCGTCGATCGCGAGGCCCGGGTGCGGATCGACGACAAACCGGTCCACATCGACCTGCTGACCGACCGCATGCGCATGCTGGCGCAGTCTCGTCCCGACGAGACGGTCTACGTCCAGGCCGACCGCACCCTCCAATACCAAGAAGTCCTGCGCGTGATGGACCGCATCCGACTCGGTGGCATCGTACGCATCGCGCTCGTCACCGTGCCGCTCGAGCCCGAATCGGATCGGTGACGTGCGGGTTCGATTCCGGCTCGCGATCGGCGCGCCGCAGTCACCGCTCACGCGGTGGATCGTTCTCTCGCTCCTCGCGCACCTCTTGGGCGCTTTGCTGTGGATCGGCGTGACCCGGCGATCCGCGCCGCGCAAGCCACCTCTACCCGAGTCAATTTCGGTCGTCCTCGCTGCCGCGCCACGAGTGGCTAAAGCACGCGCGGCCGGGGGCGGACCCCGGGTGACCGCTCCCCAGCCGACACCCCCAGCCGTTCCTCCGAAACCGCTCCCGACGCGCAAGCCGGCTCTAGAAAACAAACCGCTCGCCAAGCCGCCTCCCAAGCCGACGCCCTCCACCTCACAAGACACTCAGCCGAGCGCCGTCCCCGTGACAGCGAATCCGCCGCCCGCTCCATCCGGGTCCGCGGGAACTGCAGGGGCCGGCTCGACGGTCGGGGACGAGGGCGCGTCGGTCAGCGCCGTCGACCTGGGTGGTAGCGAGCTTGCTTGGTATCGGGACGCGGTGAGCGGACGACTGTACGAGACCTGGCGCCAGCCGTTGCTCGACGCGGTTCGCGATGCGCTGGAGGTCCAGATACGCTTCGCCATCGCCCCGGACGGTCGCGTGGTCGATCCTCGCGTCGATCGCTCAAGCGGAGTTCCGAGTCTGGATCGGTCGGCGCTCCGAGCGGTCAGCGATGTCTCACCCCTCCCGCCACTCCCGCGTGGCTGGCGGGACTCCCCGCTCGAAGCCAGCTTCGTATTTCGATTGTTCCCGGAGGATCGCTGATGGAACTGCACACTCACGCACGTCGAGGGGTCGCGCGCGCGCTGGGCACACGGACGGTAGCCGTCGCTGTCGCGATCGCTTCGCTCGTGACGGTGCGCGGGCAAGATCCGCCGCAGATCACGGGAGTGATCCGCGGACAGGGAGGTCGACCGATTCGGATCGCCCTCCCCGAACCCGCGGGCGCCCCCGGCGGCGGGACGCGCGAGTTCATCGAAACGGTTCGAGCCGACCTCGAATTCAGCGGGTGGTTTGAGATCATCGACCCCTCGCTGTACCGGCTGGTCCAGCCCGGAACAGTCGCCGAACGCCTCGAGGCCTGGCAGTCGATCGGAGCGGAGGCACTCGTCGAGTCGCGCGTCGATATCGGCAGCACCCGGCTGGACGTCGATGGACGACTCTTTGAAACCTCGCGCCCGGAACCGCTGTTCAACAAGGTTTATGGCGGAGAGAAAAGCTTGTTGCGCCTCTTGGCCCACCGTATGGCCGACGACATCGTGCACCAGTTCAAGGGGCGCCCCGGGAGCGCGGCG
>JANNRU010000043.1:0-2116 GCA_031401755.1 Acidobacteriota bacterium
CCGGCGATTGCCATCACCGATCACGGCAACCTCTTCGGAGTGATGGACTTCGGACGGAAGGCCGCCCGACACGGCATCAAGTCGATCGTCGGAATGGAAGCCTACATCGCCCCCGGGAGCCGCCACGAACGTCAAGGCGTGATGGTCGAGGGTGTCGGGCGCAAGAACTACTACCACCTCGTACTGCTCGCCGCGAACTACCAGGGATACAAGAACCTGATCAAACTCTCGAGTGCCGGCTATCTGGAGGGTTTCTACTACCGGCCGCGTATCGACAAGGAGATCCTGCGCGAGCATAGCGAGGGCTTGGTTTGCCTTTCGGCCTGCCTCGCGGGCGAAGTCGCCACGCACCTGCGGCACGACCAGTTCGCGCATGCTCGCCAGGCGGCCGGGGAATTGCGGGATCTGTTCGGACCTGATCGGTTCTGGCTCGAGATGCAGGATCACGGGATTCCTGAACAACGAGTCGTGAACGATGGCGTTGCACGACTGGCCGCCGATCTGGGAGTCGGTGTCGTGGCCACCAACGACTGTCATTACCTGCTCCAAGAAGACCACGCTGCGCATGACGTGTTGATCTGCATCCAGACCGCCACGAACATCCAGAACAAGTCCCGGATGCGCTACAGCCACGAACATTATCTGAAACTCGGCCGCGAGATGGCCGAGGTGTTCCCGGGACATCCCGAGGCCTTGCGCAACTCGCTCGCCGTCGCTGACAGTTGCAACTACCTTTTCGAAAAGCAACCATTGTCGTTGCCGGACTTTCCAGTTCCCGCAGGGTTTTCGCTCGACGACTACTTCGAAAAAGTGACTCGAGAGGGCTTCGCCGAGCGGATGGCAGAATTGGCCGCCCGTGGCTTTGCCGGGCCTGCGAGTCTGACCCTTGAGGACTATCGCGAACGACTGGATCGCGAGATCCGGATGATCCGCGAGATGGGCTTCGCGGGATACTTCCTGATCACTTGGGACTTCATTCGTTTCGCGCGGCAGAACGGGATACCCGTCGGACCCGGCCGTGGCTCCGCCGCCGGCTCACTTGTCGCCTACAGTCTGTGGATCACAAACATCGACCCAATGCCGTATCACCTGTTTTTCGAGCGGTTCTTGAATCCCGAACGAGTGACGATGCCCGATATCGACATTGACTTCTGCTTTCGCAAACGCGAGCGAGTCATCGAGTACGTGACCCTCAAATACGGACGCGAAAATGTCGCGCAGATCATCACCTTCGGCACGATGGCTGCTCGTGCCGTGATTCGCGACGTCGGCCGGGCGCTCGAGTTTTCGTACGTCGATGTCGATCGGATCGCCAAACTGGTCCCGGCCCAGCCCGGTCAAGAAGTCACGATCCAGCAGGCCCTGGAGTCCGTACCCGCGCTGCGCAATTCTTACGAGACCGAACCGCGTGTCAAGGAACTCCTCGATCTGGCCCAACGTCTCGAGGGATTGACGCGGCACGCATCGACCCATGCCGCCGGAGTCGTCATCGCGCCGCGCCCGATCGTGGAGTTCGCCCCGCTCTATCGCAGCGGTGACCAGAGCGCGGAGATCACGACTCAGTTCTCAAAGGACGAGATCGAAGAAATCGGCCTGTTAAAGCTCGATTTCCTCGGACTGAAGACACTGACGCTGATCGACGACGCGTTGGCCTCGATTGAAGTTCTGACCGGCGCACGGCCCGACCTCGATCGGCTACCGACCGACGATCCTGAAGTTTATCGATTGTTCTCGCGGGCCAAGACTGCCGGAGTCTTTCAGTTCGAATCGAGCGGCATGCAAGACATACTTCGTCGCCTCAAGCCCGATCGCTTCGAAGACTTGATCGCGCTGAACGCGCTCTATCGACCGGGCCCTCTCGGCGGCGGGGTCGTCGACGACTTCATCAAGCGCCGTCACGGAAAGGTCAAAGTCGACTATCTCCATCCGTTGCTGGAGGAGATCCTGCGCGAGACTTACGGCGTGATCGTCTACCAAGAGCAGGTGATGCAAATCGCCTCGGCGCTTGGCGGTTACTCACTCGGAGAAGCCGACATCTTGCGCCGCGCCATGGGCAAAAAAAAGAAAGACGTGATGGAGGCGGAAGAGCAGCGCTTCGTCGAGCGCGCACGGGAGC
>JANNRU010000044.1:0-1764 GCA_031401755.1 Acidobacteriota bacterium
CAGGCTGACATCGGCATTGCCACTACCCGCGTCACCCAAGGCGACGGCAAAGGTCCAACTGCCGCTGACATCGGCGGCTGCGGTCGACCACTATCGCACCGGGCCTTCGACGGTGTCAATTTGAGCAACCTCGTCGATGGCCGCGAACGGGTTGACACCGACCGGAAGCGGTCCCTAGAATTCCAGCGCGCTCAATCAGTTGGGGAGGCGCGTTGGCCGAGCGTGAGAACTGCCCGATCCCGTCGGTGACGGTACGGGAGCTCCTCGGGGACGAGGCGGCCGAAGAACTTTGCCTGGTCCTATTGGCCGGAGCCGATGGTCTCGATCAGAGGATCGACCGCCGACGGATCCAGAAACCGGGTTTGGCGCTCGCCGGTTTCCTTGAGTACATCCACCCCGGCCGGATTCAGATTCTCGGAAAGTCGGAGCATAACTTCCTTCGCGAGAAGCCTCCCAGTGAGCGCGGACGGATCTTGGCTCAGCTCTGTCGTCAGGGCGGCAGTTGCTTTGTGTTGACCTCCGGGCTGCACCCGATCCCGGAACTCGTCGCCGAGTGCGAGCGCAATGCGGTCGCGTTACTAGGAACGGAATTGTCGTCATCGGCGACGATCGATTTGCTGAGTCGTTACCTCGAAGACCGACTGGCTCCGCGAGTCGTCATTCACGGTGTGCTGCTCGATGTCTACGGGCTCGGGGTGTTGCTACTGGGAGATAGCGGCGTCGGCAAGAGCGAGTGCGCCCTGGATTTGATCGTCCGCGGTCATCGCCTGGTTTCCGATGACGCCGTCGAGATCAAACGCCGAAGCGAACTTCTCGTCGGGACCGGGCCCGAAGTGACGCGGTATCACATGGAACTTCGCGGCCTCGGCATCATCAACGTCAAGGAGCTGTTTGGGGTGGCGGCGGTTCGCATGACAAAATTCGTCGAGTACGTGATCCGTCTCGATCCCTGGAAGGCTGGGAAGCACTACGATCGTCTCGGCCTGGATGAACAGTCGTTTGAAATTCTAGGAATCCCGTTGCCGTACATTGAAATGCCGGTTGGGCCCGGCCGGAATCTGTCGGTCCTGATCGAAGTTGCCGCGCGGAATCATCTCCTGAAACTAAAGGGTTACCATCCCGCGCGGGCACTCGCCCGACGCCTCGGACGTCGGCTGCATGCCCAGCCCCGCGACGAGACGGACGACGAGGAATACCGTACGACCCCCTTGGGGCGCGAACCCGAAGATGGGGATGCTTAGCGCGATGGAACGACTGGTCGTCATCACCGGACTTTCCGGATCGGGCAAGACACTGGCTGCGAATTGCCTTGAGGACCTCGGCTACTTTTGTGTCGACAACCTCCCGGTCGGCTTGATTTCTCAGTTCTGTGAACTGTTGCAACGTGGTCAGCAACTGCCGCGGGCCGCGCTGGTGATCGATGTGCGCGAAGGTACGTTCCTTTCGCAGTTTCCGGAGATCCTCCGCACGCTACGGGCCAATCCTGCCATTCCAGTCGAGGTGTTGTTCTTCGAGAGCACGGACGACGTTCTCAAACGGCGTTTCAGTGAGAGCCGGCGACCCCACCCGATGGCCGGACCGTGCGGAACGCTGGAACAGGCGATCGCCAACGAGCGCGTGGCACTCGCTCCGCTGAAAGAACTGGCCAGCCGAGTCATCGATTCCTCCCGTTGGACGTCACATGAACTTCGATCGTTCCTGCGCAATGCCTACGCCGTCGCCAACAAGACCGATATTCCCAACCTCAACTTCGTTTCCTTCGGC
>JANNRU010000045.1:0-7274 GCA_031401755.1 Acidobacteriota bacterium
GTCTTCGCCGCGGACGTGGACGGCGACGGCGACTTGGACGCGCTGGCGGCGTAGCTCGGAGACGACACGATCGCGTGGTACGAGAACGACGGGGCGTCGCCACCCGCGTGGACGGCGCGGACCATCAGCACGGCCGCCGACGGCGCCATTTCGGTCTTCGCGGCGGATGTGGACGGCGACGGTGACGTGGATGCGCTCTCGGCCTCGGAAGGCGACGACAAAGTCGCCTGGTACGAGAACGACGGGGCCTCGCCGCCGGCGTGGACGCCGCGGACGATCACCGCGGTCGCCGGCAACGCTTTCTCGGTCTTCGCCGCGGACGTGGACGGCGACGGCGACGTGGACGCGCTGTCGGCGTCGCTCGGAGACGACACGATCGCGTGGTACGAGAACGACGGGGCGTCGCCACCAGCGTGGACGGCGCGGACCATCAGCACGGCCGCCGACGGCGCCTGGTCGGTCTTCGCTGCGGACGTGGACGGCGACGGCGACGTCGACGCGCTTTCGGCGTCGTACTTCGACAACAAGATCGCCTGGTACGAGAACAACGGCGCCTCGCCGCCCGTCTGGACGCCGCGGACGATCAGCACGGACGCCGTCAACGCCAATTCGGTTTTCGCTGCGGACGTGGACGGCGACGGGGACCTCGACGCGCTTTCGGCGTCGCCTAGCGACAACAAGATCGCGTGGTACGAGAACAACGGCGCCTCGCCGCCCGTCTGGACGCCGCGGACGATCACCACGAACGCCCTCAGCGCCACTTCGGTTTTCGCCGCGGACGTGGACGGCGACGGGGACGTCGACGCGCTTACGACAGAAACCTTCTTCAGCAGGATCGCCTGGTACGAGAACCGCGGTGGTCAATACGGCTTCAGCGGCACGGACATCTCGACCGGCGAGGCCTACGACGGCGAGGTCGCCCCGGTGCTGGCGGTCGGAGTGCGGCTGAACGGCCGCCCCGGCGATTCGGTGGGCCGGTTGGCGACGCTGAACCTCCGCCTCGAATCGGGGGCGCACGTCGCCCTGAGCAGCGCCCAGGCCAACGCGCTGTTCGACGAGCTGCGGATCTATCGCGACGACGGGAACGGCGCGTTCGATGCGAGCCAGGACATCCTTGTGGCCACCGTGGGCACGCTGTCGCTGACGGCCGGCGTGCAGACCGTGACGCTCCCGGCCGGCGACCCGAACGCGCGCGTCGCGGCGCCGGCGACGTTCTTCGTCGTGCCGTTGATGGCCACGAACGCCTCGGTACAGGCGGTCAACTCCTTCTTCGCGACGCACCTGGCGGTGGCGGGTAGCACCGTGGTCGATGCCAACGCGGGCATCACGCTGGCGGGCGCCGCGACGGGCAACGTGGCGACGGCCAGCGCCGTCCAGGCGCGCCCGCGCTTCGTCGTCAACTCGACGAGCGACGGGGTCGATGCCGCTCCCGGCAACGGGGCCTGCGCGACCGGAGGCGGCGCCTGCACGCTGCGCGCCGCGGTGATGGAGTCGAACGCCTTGGCCGGCGCCGATCGGATCGCCCTCGCGGCGGGAACCTACTCGCTGACGCTGGGTGCGGCCGGTGAGGATCTCGCCGCTCAGGGCGATCTCGACGTCACAGGCAGCCTGACGATCGTCGGCGCCGGTGCTTCGGCGACGATCATCGACGGCGGCGACGTGGACCGGATCTTCGACGTGCGCTCGGGCGGAAACCTCGTGCTCGACGGTCTAGAGATCCGGAACGGATTCACCTCCGGTGCGCCGAATCCCGGCGGCGCGATTCGCGTCAACGCCGGAGGGACGCTCACCGTGCGACGCGCGGACCTGCGGGACAACCAGGCCAACGTGGCCGGCGCGATCGACAACAGCGGGACGACGCTCGTCGAGGATTCGCTGATTTACCGGAACGTCGGCTTCCAGAGCGAGGCGTTCCAGAATTCTGCAGGGATCGCGACGCTTCGCAATACGACGGTTTCCGGCAACACTGGGACGAATGCGACGATCGGCCACTTCGCGGGCACGCTGACTGTCGACGGCTGCACGGTGTCCGGGAACGGGGCCGAGGGGCTCAAGAACTTCGGCGGGGCAGCGTTCCAGGTCCGCAATACCGTGGTCTCGCTCAACGCCTTGCCGATCGAGGGGGCGTTCACGTCACAGGGGAGCAACCTGATCGACGACAAGGGCTCAGCGACGGGGTTCACCGACGGCGTGAACAACGACAAGGTCGGCGGTGGTGCGAATCCCGTGCTCGATGCGGATCTGCGCGTTCTGGGAGACTACGGCGGCCCGACGTTCACGCTTCCCCTGATGCCCACGAGTCCCGCGGTCGATGCGGGGAGCTGCGGCGGTCTCCTGGCAGATCAGCGCGGCGTGAGTCGCCCGATCGACGTTACGGGCGTCCCGAACGTGGGCGACGCGTGCGACATGGGGGCCTACGAACTCGAGTCCGGGGCGACGCTCTCGCGCGTCGAGGTGCCGGTGCGCTGGTGCGGCCTGCGCGGCGCGCCGTCGATCGAGGACCCGAGCCTGCTCGGGGCGACGAACGTCAATGACCTCCTGCGCCGACGCCACGAGGTGGTGACGGAGAACATCTACGACCCGCAGGCCGGGATCCTGTTCCGCTCGGCCGCGAACTTCATCGTCGAGAACTTCCCGTTGCTTCCCGACCCGGACTGCGTCGAGAATCCACCGGGGACCTTCGTCTGTGCGCGCGGCCAGCGCGGGGATGTCTACATCGACCCGGCGTCGGCGATCTTCGACGAGTTCGAAGAGCTGATCGCGGCCTGCCGCGAAGCGTGGCAGGCGCAGGATCCGGAGATCCAGGGCATCACCGCGGTGCAGATCAAGCGCTTCATCGACAAGAACGGTACCCCGATCGAGATCCTGGGCATCGGCGGGCGCGCCGAGGAGGGCGACGCGCGGGAGCAAGCGGCCGCGGGCCGCGTCGCGGTCGTGGATCATTTCTACCGCCAGAGCGTGCCGGGAAACCCGAGCCCGCCGAACCCGTCGGACACGATCGATCGGCTATTAGGCCACGAGATGGGCCACGCGCTGTCGCTGCGTCACGGCGACGGCCTGGACAACGACGGCAACTCGGTGATCGACGACAACGACGAGACGTCCGCGGGGCTGCCGCGCTTCGACGGCAGCAACATCATGCAATACCGGTCAGGGACGACGCTCACGGTCGGTCAGGTCGCGCAAGCCCGCAATCACCTGGCCGCGACGGTTCCGGACGTAGTCGTCCAGCCGCTGGTCGATTCGGTGGCAGACGGCACGCCGATCGACTCGAAGAACGCGCGGATACTCGAGTTCGGTTTCGACGACGTGCTCAATCTGGCGAACGCGCGGATACTCGAGTTCAAGAACGCCAACGTGCTGGAGTTCGAAAGCGAGGTCGTGCTCGACTTTGGGAACGCGCGGGTGCTCGAGTTCAAGAACGCCAACGTGCTGGAGTTCAAGAATGCACGGATCCTTGAATTCGGGATGGGCTACGACGGCGAGCAGCCGACCGACAAGACGCGGCTCCATGCAACGACGGCAGCACTGCCTTGGCCGCCCGCGTTGCGGCCGAAGACGCGCTACTACTTCTATCTCGACGTCGACCGTGACGACGCGACGGGGGCGTATCCCGCGAACAAGCCGAATCCGAGCGACCCGCCGTACAACTTCCCGGGCTCGAACAACTTCGTCAGCAGTCCCACAGTGACCATCGAGGTCGGCGTCGATCTTATCGCGCAGGTCGAACTGGACGCGAACTGCCCCGCCGAGAACTGCACGAGCACCGCGTCGGTCAAGGTCTTCGACTACAACGACGGGACGGGCCAGTACGTCCAGGTGCTGTCGAGTCCCACGCCGGCGATCACGGCGGTAGGGGTCGGTCTCTACGTCGACAACGGCGGTGCGCCGGTCGATCTCGAGTCCGCGCCGTCCGGGATTACGGTACAGCCGGAGATCCCGAACTCGATCCTGTTCAATGCCGGCTGGGGCTTCACGACGCCGGGCGGCGGCGGGCCGCCGGTGCCCGACCGGGTGCGACTGGAGGTCGTGACCACGATCGAGTGCGCGGGCGAGATCCTGAACGACGACCCGGGGAGCGGGACGCGGAACTGCCAGTGCACGAGCTGCGCGCAATGTCCGGACTACCCGGGCTGCACGGGGACGGTGGGAACGCCGCAGACCCTGGCCGACGCGACGATCCTGACCGACAGCAAGGTGGGCGAGTTGGACTTCCAGCCGCCGGTGTTGCCGGCCTGTGTGGTCATCCCGGCCTTGGCGGCCGAGGGTCAAGCGGTCACCGTGCACGTTCTCGACCTGCCGACGGACGTCAGCGGAACGGTCGTGGTCGAGCGCGAGAACGCGGCGATTGGCACGACCCCGACCACGTCGATCGATGTCACGGGTTCGGTCAACGTGACCGCGACGCTGCCCGCGGGGGCGCTCGGCGACGTGATGCTGAGGGCGGGGATCGGGGGCTACGCGCCGCGGGCGCAGTGCCTGGTCACGGTGACCCCGACGCTTGCGTGTCCGGACGCCGACGGCGATGGGCCGTGCAACGCGGCCGACACCGACGACGACAACGACGGTGTGATCGACGGGTCCGACTCGGCTCCGCTCGACCCGCTGGCTTGCCGCGATCTCGACGGCGACAGTTGCGACGACTGCTGGGGCGGCGTCGTCTCGGCCGCGAACGACGGCCCTGATTACGACCTCGACGGCCTGTGCGATCGCGGCGATCCGGACGACGACAACGACGGAGTCCTCGACGGCGCGGACGGCGCGCGGTTCAATGCCAACGCCTGCGGCGATCTGGACAACGACCAGTGCGATGACTGCATCATTGCAGCCTCGCCCAGCCCGGGAAACGACGGCCCGGACGTCGAAGCCGACGGGCTGTGCGATTTCGGCGACACGGACGACGACAACGACGGCGGATTCGATTGGCTCGACTGCGCGCCGCTCAACCCGGTCGTGATCGCGTCGCCGGCGGAGGTGTCGAACGTGCGCCTCGGCGCGGGCGGGGTGAAGAACCGTCTGAGCTGGACCGCACCGCAGATCCAGGGTGGGACCAGCACGGTCAGCGACCTCGTGCGCGGCAACCTCGGCAGCTTCCCCGTCGGCAGCGGCGTCGAGACCTGCCTGCAGAACGGCATCGCGGCCGCGCAATACGACGACGCGACCACACCGATGCCCAACACCGGGTACTGGTACCTGATCCGCGCCCGGAACGGCTGCGGCACCGGTAGCTACGGCCAGGCCACCGGCGGCGCCGAGCGCCTCCCCGCAGCGTGTCCTTAGAAGAGGGGGCGTCGGACGCTGTCGATCTTGGCTTGTCTGCTGGCGCTCGGCGCATTCGCTACCTCTGTGGCGCCGTCGCACCGCGCGGCCGCTGATGCTCCCTGGCGGTCCTACACCGGGGCGGCGGATGCCTCGGCCGCGGCATTCATCGACGAACGTCACGTCGTCGTCGCTGACGACGAGGACAACATGTTGCGGATCTACGGCGCGGTTGAAGGCGGCGAGCCGCTCTCCAGGGTCGACCTCTCGAGATTCCTCGGCGTCGACGCGGACGACGAATCGGACTTCGAGGGCGCCGCGCGCAGCGGCGATCGGATCTACTGGGTGGCATCCCACGGCCGGAACAAGAAGGGCTGTCTGCGCGGAAAGCGGGCAGCGCTTTTCGCCACGGCGATCGAACGGGACGGCGACAGAGCGACACTGCGCCCCGTCGGCCGTCCCTACCGAGACCTGATCGAGGCGCTGCTGGCTGCGCGCGGGCCCGCGGGTAACACGCTGCGCCGCGCGATCGGTGTCGATGCGTCCGGCGCCCTCGTGCGTTGCGATCAGGACTTGGCGCCCAAGCAGTCCGGGCTCGACATCGAATCGCTTGCCGCCGGCCCCGACGGCACTCTGTACATCGGACTGAGGAACCCGACGCACGAAATCGAGGGCCGCTCGCACGCGATCATCCTGCGGCTGCTCAACTCGGCGGCGGTCGTCGAGAGCGGAGCGCCACCCAGTTTCGCTGAGCCGCTGTTCTGGTACCTCGGCGGGGGCGCGCCACGCAGCCTCGACTATTGCCCGGCGCTCCAGTCCTACCTGCTCGTCGCCGGACTGCCCGATGTCGCCGGTGGCTGGCGCCTCTATCGCTGGTCGGGCAACCCCGGCGACCCCCCGACGCCGCTGCGCCTCGAGGTACCTTCGTCGTTCGTGGGAGTCGAGGCCTTGGCCGAAGTGCCCGGCAGCCGACGGGTCCTGCTGCTGACTGACGACGGGACGCTCCCGGTCACGGTAAAAGGCCCGGACGAATGTGAGCGAGGTCAATATCGCCGGAGTGGACAGTGCGACAACAAACATCTCCGCGACAGTCGGCGGAAGAGCTTTCGCGGCCTTGAGATCGACCCTTCTGCGGCCCGATGAGCAGCGGGGAGGAGGCCGGCTGCAGGGGAAAGATCGCCGCCACTGGCTATCATTAGTGTTTCAACCCGTTGACCGATTGGGTCCGGACGTCAGAAAGGCACCGTGCGTGTGCAGAATCCGCATGACAGCAAGCCCGGTCACGATCGCGATGGTAATCCTGGTCGTCCTCCTGCCGTGCATCACCACCGTGAGCGGCACAACCGATTCGACCGCCCCTCCCGACACTCCGGAAACAGACGCAGTTCCGCAAACTTGGAACCAATGGCGAGGCCCAGCCCGTGACGGCTCCGCCGCGCGGACTCCTCCGTGGCCCCGTGACCTCGTCAATCTCGAACGCCGATGGCGCGTCAAGCTCGGCAAGGGCTACTCCGGACCGATCGCCACGAGCGATCGCGTCTTCGTCGTTGAGACGGTGGACGAAACAACGGTCGCCGTTCGCGCGCTCGATCGTGCCACCGGCAACGAGATCTGGAAACGCACCTGGCCCGGACGCGGCTCGGTGCCCTTCTTCGCCATGGCCAATGGCGACTGGGTGCGCTCCACTCCCGCGTTCGACGGCGCGACGCTCTACGTCGGCGACATGGGCGAGTCCTTGCTGGCGCTCGAGGCCGCGACGGGTGCGGTGCGTTGGAAGGCCGACCTTCCCGCTCGGTTCGAGACCGCCGTGCCCGACTTCGGCTTCGCCTCCTCGCCGCTCGTCGACGGCGACTCGCTCTACGTTCAAGCCGCCAATTCCCTGGTCAAGCTGGACAAGAAGACCGGTACGACCGTCTGGCGAAGGCTGAACCACTCGGGAACGATCCAGGACAGCGGAGCGTTCTCGTCCCCCGTGATGGCCACGATCGGCGGCGTGCGGCAGCTCGTCGTGCAGA
>JANNRU010000046.1:0-4424 GCA_031401755.1 Acidobacteriota bacterium
CCGGCGATCGAGGGCGAGCGTCTCTGGTACGTGTCCAATCGGGCGGAAGTGATTTGCGCCGACGTCGACGGATTCCGCGACGGCAAGAACGACGGTCCGTTCACGGGCGAGACCGCGACGAGCGAGATCGATGAGGACGTCCTCTGGAAGTTCGACATGATCGGCGAGCTCGACGTCTTTCCGCACAACCTCGCGGCCGGAAACCCGCTGATTGTCGGCGACACCCTCTTCACGGTCACCGGACAGGGTGTCGACGAAGGGCATATCAACATTCCGACGCCCTACGCGCCGAGCTTCATCGCTTTGGACAAGAACACGGGCAAGCTAATCTGGAAGGACTCGACCCCGGGTGCGGGTATTCTCCACGGCAGCTGGTCGAATCCTGGCTACGGAGTGGTCGGCGGCAAACCTCAAGTTTTTTTCCCCGGCGGCGACGGCTGGCTCTACTCGTTCGCGCCGAAGACGGGGGAAATGATCTGGAAGTTCGACATGAATCCGAAGGACGCGAAATACATCCTCGGAGGGAAGGGGACGCGCAACGAGGTCATTGGCACCCCCGTGTTCCGCGATGGTCGAGTCTTTCTCGCCGTCGGCCAGGATCCCGAGCACGGCGAGGGCGTAGGGAACATTTACGCCATCGACGCCAGCGGCGCGGGAGACGTCACCGGCAAAGCGGCGATCTGGCACCATGGCGGCGAGATGTTCCATCGGACGATTTCGTCGGTCGCGATCCTCGATGGCCTCGTCTACGCGGCCGACCTGAGCGGGTTTGTTTACTGTTTCGACGAGAAGACCGGTCAGCAGTACTGGAAATACGACGCGTTCGCGGCGATCTGGGGCTCGCCGTTCGTCGCCGACGGCAAGGTTTACATCGGCGACGAGGACGGCGACGTGGCCGTGTTGAGGGCCGGAAAGAAGCTCGAGGTCTTGGCCGAGAACAATCTTGGCGCGGCGGTCTATACGACCCCGGTGGTGCGCGAGGGCGTGCTCTTCGTCGTCAGCCGCACCAAGCTCTTCGCGATCAAGGAAGGCATCGCGGCCAAGCAGGCGCCGGTGCCCGCCCTGGATGCGGGCGCGGCACCGCCGAAAAAGGGCTGAGGTCCAGCGTGGCCGCCGAGCCGACGCCGATTCTGGCTGCGGAAATCGCCCGTTCCAAGGAGCGTCTCGACGCCCATGTGCGGCAGATCGTCGCTTGGCATTTCGACCCGCGGACCGGCGCGCCGTTCTGGCTTGAGTTCGCGAAAACGTTGTCCTTCGACCCGATTCGCGAGATCCGTGGCTACTCCGACCTTCGGCGGCTCGGCCATTTCCAGGACGAGTGGCTGCGCGGAGGTCCCGTCCGGCGATGGATTCCGCGCGGCTTGGCCGACCGTCCGGCGAGCGTTTTCGAGACGGGTGGATCGACCGGGGTCCCGAAGTGTCGCATCAATATCGAGGACTACCGGATTGATTACGAGCTGTTTGCCGACCGCCTGTCGGACAGCGGATTTCCTCGGGGCGCGGATTGGTTGATGGTCGGTCCGAGTGGACCGCGCCGACTTCGGCTGGCGGTTGAGCATCTGGCGCAGTATCGCGGCGGCATCTGTTTCTTCGTCGACCTCGATCCGCGCTGGGTCAACAAGCTGATTCGCGCACGCAAGATGGGCGAAGTCGAGGCCTACAAGACCCACGTCGTCGACCAAGCGCTCACGATCCTTCGCGCGCATGAAGGCATCCACTGCCTGTTCACGACGCCGAAGTTGCTCGAATCGCTGTGCGAGAAGGTCTCGCTGGCCAAGCTCGGAATTCGCGGAGTCTTTTGCGGCGGCACCGAGATGACCGCGCAGTTCCACCGCTTTGCCCGGGAAGAGCTGATTCCGGGAGTCGAGTTCGTGCCGACCTACGGCAACACATTGATGGGGTTAGCTTCGCCGAAACCCTTCGATCCCGCCGACGGCTACGCCATCACTTACTATCCACCGCACCCGCGCGCCGTGTTCGAAATCGTCGACCCGGATGATCTGGATCGGACGGTCGATTACGGGGAGCGTGGCCGCGTCTTGTTGACCACGCTGACCCGAGACTTCTTCATGCCGCGTTTCGCCGAGCGTGACGAGGGCCTCCGGGCCGCCCCCTGCGATGAGTACCCGTGGGACGGGGTGCGAGACTTGGGCTTGTTCTCCACGCTGCAGGAGTCGGTCGTCGTCGGAGTCTATTGATGGTTCGCGTCCCGCTACTCCGTGCCGGTCGTCCCTACCAAAGTCTGGCGACTCTGACGCTGTCCCACGTCGCCACCGGGGAACCGGTGGCCGAGGTCAGTCAGGCGAACGCAGGACTGATCGCCCACGACTTGCTCGACGCACCGCGACGCCGACGTGTAGCGGCGCGGCGCGGCGTCGACGAGTTGATCGATCTCTGTCGACGCGCGGGTCAACTGTTTGCAGAAGCCAGTCTGCCGATCGACCCCGAACTGGGGCAGGAGCAATCCGCGGACGAATACGTGGCGTTGCTTTCGTCGACGACGGGGCTGCCGCGCAGCTTGTGTCGTACGAACATGGCCAAGATCCGTTTCGTTCTGGAAAACATGGAAAAGATTCTGGCGGGACTGACCCGCGGACTCGACCTTTCGGTGCTCGATCGCGGCCACGGGGTCGAGGCGGCTCGTACGGTCAGTTGGCGGCCGGAAGCGGATTCGCTGGCTGCGGTCTTGCCCGGAAATTCACCGGGAGTCCATGCGCTCTGGTTGCCGGCGATTCCACTCAAGGCCCCGCTGTTCCTGAAACCCGGTAGTCTCGAGCCGTGGTCTCCGCTGCGCATCGCCCAGGCGCTGATCGCGGCTGGCGTTGCGCCGGAGGCGATCGGGTATTACCCAACCGATCACGCGGGATCCGAACTACTGATGACACGGGCCGAACGGGTGATGGCTTTCGGGGATCAGACGACCGTCGAACGTTGGCGCGGGGATCCGCGGGTCGAGATCCACGGCCCGGGATGGAGCAAGATCGTCATCGGGCCGGATGTCGTCGATCAGTTCGATGATTGGCTCGATGTCGTCGTCAAGTCGGTGGCTTCGAACGGCGGACGCTCATGCGTCAACGCCTCGAGCCTCTGGGTGCCGTCGCGCGGACGGGAGATCGCCGACGCGCTCGCTCGCCGACTCGCCGCGATCGGCGCCTATGGGCTCGAAGATCCCCGGGCCGAGCTTGCGGCGTTTCCCGACCCGCGCGCCGCCAGGCGGATCTCCGCGGCGATCGACTCGGGGCTGAGGGCGGGCAACGGCGCTGAAGAGATCACGTCCCGGCACCGCGAGGGCGACCGGGTGATTCAAGTTGATGGCTGCACGTTTCTGTTACCGACGGTGGTTTTCTGCGATGATGCGACCCATCCGCTGGCCGAGGCTGAGTACCTGTTCCCCTTCGTCAGCGTTGTCGAGGTCGATCGTGATTATCTGCTCGACGCGATGGGACCGGCGCTCGTCGTGACCGCGATCACCGACGATGCCGAGTTGAAGCGCTCGCTCCTCCAGTCGCGGAAAATCGATCGCTTGAATTTCGGCCGAGTTCCGACCTCCCAGGTGTTCTGGGACCAACCGCACGAGGGTAACCTGTTCGAGTTCCTCTACCGTCGTAGGTCGTTCGCCCAGTTGGAAGCCAGCCCGTCGGTAACCGGAGCGGCGGAGTGACGATCCGTTCCCAGCCTCCGCTCGAAACGACTGCGGGATCCGGCGCCAGCTCCGACCGGCCGATCGACATCCAGCCCCGCTTGCCGCGGGTCGTCGCCGGCCCCGGGGCGCTCGCTCGAATTGGCAAGATCGCGCGGGGACTCGGCGCCACTCGGCCATTAGTGTTCAGCGATGCGGGCGTGAGGGCCGCCGGACACGTGGACCGTGCTTGCGCCGCGCTCCGGGCCGAGGGTCTTGCAGCAGAGCTGTGGGACGGAGTCGCCAGCGATCCGACTCCCGACGACGTCGATCGTGGCGTTGCCGCGGTGCGCGCGCACGGGAGCGATCTCCTCATCGGACTCGGTGGTGGGAGCGTCTTGGACTGCGCTCGAGCGGTGAACCTCGTTGCGACCAACGGGGGCGCGATCACCGACTACCTGCATCGCGCGCGGCTGGTGGCGACGGCCCTCCTGCCGGCAATCGGCGTGCCGACGACCGCCGGCACGGGCAGCGATGCGCAGTCCTACGCGCTGATCACGGCGAAGGGCACACGAGTCAAGATGGCCTGCGGGGCACGGGAGGCGCTGTTCGACGTCGCCGTGCTGGACGCCGATCTGCCGCGGACCGCGCCGCAGTCGGTCGCCGCGGCGGCAGTTCTCGACGCGATCGCTCACGCCGTCGAGAGCCACGTCGCGACCTCAGCAACCGTCTTTTCTCGGCTCTTCTCGGCCGAGGCCTGGCGACTCGCATCTTCGAGTCTCGCGGCGGCCCTGATCGACGACCG
>JANNRU010000047.1:0-5870 GCA_031401755.1 Acidobacteriota bacterium
GCCGACCTCGGCCAAGCCGCGCGTGTAGAACGGCATCTCACCCGGGTAACCCGGGGAGAGCATCAGGACGTTCACTTCCATGATCCTCGCGACGACAGCGTCGGACGCGCGAAGGGTAACACAGGAACCTCCGCAGGACCGTGTTACATTGGGAATGTGCCATCCCGTCGACGAGCCTTGTTCAGACTCGGACTCGCTATCGGGCTGGCGGCCGCAATCGCGCTCGCCTGGTGGTACCTGACGCGACCGGTCCCGATCGCGGTTCTCGTCCGCGCAGCCGAAAACGGCGCCGTCGAGGCGACCGTGGCCAACACCCGAGCGGGCACGGTCAAGGCTTGCCGGCGTTCGCGGCTCTCGCCGACAGTCGGCGGACGTGTCGCCGACCTACGCGTCCGTCGGGGCGATCGCGTCGCCTCCGGTGCGTTGCTGCTGACACTCCGGAACGACGACCTAGTTGCGCAACGGCATCTCGCCGCCAACGCGGCGGCCGCAGCAGCCGCGATCGCCGCCGAGGCCTGCCTTTCCGCCGATCTCGCCGCGCGCGAGGCGACGCGCGCCGAACGGCTTCGCGCAGAAGGGGTCATCGACGAGCGATCCCTGGACCAGACGCAGTCCGGTCGCGACCGATCGGCTGCCGCTTGCACCGCCGCCGGCGCGCGAGTCGAGGAGGCGCGCGCCCGCATCCGCGTCGTCGACGAAGAGTTGGCGAAGACGGCGCTACGCGCACCGTTCGCGGGGATCGTCGCCGAGCTGAATGCCGAGTTGGGCGAGGTCGTCACACCCTCGCCTCCTGGCATCCCGACGCCGCCGGCCGTGGACCTGATCGACGACAGCTGCCTCTACGTCGAGGCCCCGATCGACGAGGTCGACGTCCCGCGAGTCGAGCTCGGGCAGCCCGCCCGCATCACGCTCGATGCGTTCCCCGCGCGAGAGTTTCCCGGCACCGTCCGCCGCATCGCCCCCTTTGTGCTCGATCGGGAAAAACAGGCGCGCACCGTGGACATCGAAGTCGAGTTCGACGATTCGGCGACGCTACCGATCCTGCTCGCCGGTTATTCGGCCGATGTCGAGGTTCTGCTGGAGCAGCGACAGGCGACGCTGCGCATTCCGACGGAAGCGATCTTCGCCGGAGACCGGGTGCTGACGCTGGTTGACGGTCGACTCGTCGAACGCCAGATCGAGCGCGGACTGGCGAGCTGGAAATGGACGGAGGTCCTCGGCGGACTCAACCCGCGGGAGCCGGTCGTCCTCTCGCTCGACCGCGTCGGCGTCGCCGCCGGCGCGTTGGCCTTCGCCGAACCCGACTCCCCGAGATGATCGAGCTCCATCGACTGACGCGGACGTTCGTCGTCGGCGAGTCCGAGGTGCGCGCGCTGCGCGAAGTCTCCTTGACGATTGGGGACGGCGAGTACCTGGCGATCATGGGGCCGTCGGGCTCGGGGAAATCGACACTGCTGCACTTGCTCGGGTTGCTTGACCGGCCCACTTCCGGAAGCTTTCGTCTCGACGGCGTCGAGGTCGCCACCCTGGACGAACGGGAGCGCGCAAGGATACGGCGGGAAAAGGTAGGGTTCGTGTTCCAGTTCTTCCATCTGGTGCCGCGCATGACCGCCGCGCAGAACGTCGAGCTTCCGCTGGTGCTCGCCGGAGTGCCCCCGGCCGATCGGCGGCGGCGAGTCGCCGCCGCGCTCGAGGGGTTCGGCATCGCCGACCGCGCGGATCACCGTCCCGACGAGTTATCCGGTGGGCAGCGCCAGCGCGTGGCGATCGCTCGCGCGACGCTGCACCGGCCGACCCTGTTGCTCGCGGACGAGCCGACCGGCAATCTCGATCGCGCAACCGGCGCCGAAGTGATCGAGATCCTCGAGCATCTCTGCGACGCCGGACTGACGCTGATCGTCGTAACCCACGACCCGGAGGTCGGCGCGCGTGCACGCCGGATCCTACGACTCGTCGACGGCAGCGTCGTCGAGGATCGCCTCACAGGCACGGCATGAGCCTGCTCGACACCTTGCGGTTCACGCTGGCCACCGTCGCCGGCCAACGGCTGCGCGCAGGGCTGACGCTTTTGGCGATGGCGATCGGGGTCGCCGCGGTCGTCGTATTGACGGCCCTGGGCGAGGGGGCGCGACGATTCGTGATCGACGAGTTCGCAGCCTTGGGGACCCATCTATTGATCGTGCTTCCCGGTCGCTCGGAAACCGTCGGCGCCGCGCCGCCGCTGCTCGCCGAAACCCCCCGCGATTTGACCCTTGACGATGCGATGGCCCTCTTGCAAAGCCCGCACGTCTCGCGCATCGCTCCGATCTCGCTGGGCGCGGCGGAAGTCTCGTTCGGCGCGCGCTCGCGCGAAGTGACGATCGTCGGGACGACGGCCGAGTTCCTCGAGATCCGCCACCTGCACGTCGGCCTCGGCCAATTCCTCCCGCCAGGGCGATCGCGCGTCGCCTCGTCGGTGGCAGTGATTGGTCCGAAAGTTCGCGAAGAGATGTTCGGCATGGCCTCGCCGCTCGGGGAGTGGATCCGCGTCGGCGATCGGCGATTTCGCGTCGTTGGCACACTCGGATCGGGTGGCGAATCGATCGGTCTGGACCTCGATGAGCTGGTGTTGATCCCGGTCGTTGCGGCGCAGGCACTCTTTGACACCTCCTCGCTGTTTCGGGTAATGGTCGAGGCCGACTCGCGACTCGCGGTTCCCCTCGCACGGGCCGACATCCGCAGGATCCTGCGCCAGCGCCACGACGGCGAGGACGACGTGACGGTGATCGCCCAGGACGCGGTCTTGAGCACCTTCGACCGGGTGGTTCGTGCGTTGACACTCGGAGTCGCCGGGATCGCCGGGATCAGCCTGTTCGTCGCCGGAATCCTGGTCATGAACGTCATGTTGATTTCGGTCGCCGAACGCACCGCCGAGATCGGACTGCTCAAGGCGCTCGGTTCGCCGCCGCGGCAGATCCTGTCGCTGTTTCTCTGGGAGGCGGCGCTCCTGTCGCTCGCGGGGGCCGTCGTCGGCCTGGCGATCGGCCAACTCGGGGTTGCCATCCTGAGTCGGATCTACCCCGCGCTACCGTTTCGAACACCGACCTGGGCGATCGGCTCGGCGATCGGAACGGCTCTCGTCTGCGGGCTGGCCTTCGGCGTCCTGCCGGCACGCCGGGCAGCGCAGCTCGATCCGGTGATCGCGCTGGCGGGAAGATGATCTCCGCGCACTCGCGCCGTCGAGGAATCCCGATCGTCGCCACGGGGGTTCTGCTGATCGCGGCCTCGATCGGCGGCTGCGCCCAGACGCGCAAGATTGCCGTCCCGGAAACGAGGTCGCCGGGTCCGCGGCTCGTCATCGTCCTACGCCACGCCGAAAAAGCGTCCGACGCTGGGAACGATCCACCGTTGACGGCCGCCGGAGAGGCCCGCGCGCAGGCGCTGGCCCGGACCCTCGCCGACGCCGACGTCCGCGCGATCATGATCTCGGGCGCACGGCGAACGAACGACACCGCGCGGCCGCTGGCCGAGCGCTTCGGAATCGCACCTCGGGTCGTTCCGGTCAGCGCCGGCGACATCGAATCCCGCGTGCGAGCGACGGTGGAGGCCGTCCGAGCGGTACGGGACGGAACGGTCGTCGTCGTCGGTCACTCGAACACCGTCCCGGCGATCTTGTCCGCGCTCGGCATCGGTCAGCCACCGACGATTTGCGACAGCTCCCACGCGAACCTGTTCCTGGTCGTCGGCGATTCCGTGAAAGCGGGTTTCGTTCGTGCCTGGTTCGGCGAGCCGGACCCGCCGCACGGACCGGAATGCGACTGAGCGGTGCGAAGCTCGGACATTTTCCGGATGGCCGCCGGAGCGCTGCTAGGCCACCGGCTGCGCTCGTGTCTCACGGGTCTGGGCATCGCGATCGGCGTGGCCGCGGTGGTCCTGTTGACCTCGATCGGCTCGGGGATCCAACGCTTTGTGCTGACGGAGTTCACCCAGTTCGGCACCCGCCTCGTCGCGATAAACCCCGGCCGCACCCAGACGTTTGGGCTCTCCGGCGCCTTGATCGGCACGGTCCGTCCACTCAGCATCGCCGACGCCGACGCACTGCGCCGGATCCCGGGCGTCGAGGCCGTGGTGCCGATCGTTCAGGGAAATGCCCCGATCGAATTCGGCAAGCGCAGTCGGCGGGTGACGATCATCGGTTGTGGTCCCGACATGCCCAAGGTCTTCACTTTTCGCGTCACGCTCGGCGGGTTTCTACCCCACGATGATTCAGAGGCTCCACGCGCGCTCGTCGTTCTCGGATCCAAGGTCCGTGAGGAACTGTTCGGCGGCACCTCACCGCTCGGGGATCGCATACGGGTCGCCGGCGAGCGCTACACCGTCGTGGGCGTCATGGAATCGAAGGGTCAGGTGCTCGGTTTCGATCTGGATGATGCGGTCTACATTCCCGCGCGCCGGTCGCTCGACATGTTCCGTCGCGATGGACTGATGGAGATCGACCTGGTCTACGGCGCCGGTCGATCCGTCGAGGAACTGGTGGGGTCCGCGGAGCGCCTGCTCGTCGCGCGCCACGGCCAACTCGACTTCCAGATCAAGACGCAGCAACAGATGCTCGACGTTCTCGACTCGATCCTCGGCGTCTTGACTTTTGCCGTCGGGGCGCTCGGCGGCGTGTCGCTCCTCGTCGGGGGGGTGGGTATCTTGACCATCACGATGATCGCCGTGACCGAACGGACTTCCGAGATCGGCTTGTTGCGTGCGCTCGGCGCGGAACGCGGTCACGTCCTCGCGATATTTCTGGTCGAGGCCGCGGGCCTGGGCGCCGCGGGCGGAGCCTTCGGGCTGTTCCTCGGTCTGGCCTCCGCGCGACTCGTCGACCGATTTGTCCCCGGACTGCCGGTTCACACGCCGTGGGGTTTCGCGCTGATGGCCGAGGGCGTGGCGGTGCTGATCGGACTCGTCGCCGGAATACTTCCCGCGCGCCGCGCGGCGCGCCGTGGTACGCTCGAAGCACAGCGCGCCGAGTGATCGCCGGCCGGTTGCCACGCTCGGCCTTCGCATTACAATTCCCCTGTCCCCGATCGACCGGTCCCAGGAGATCTCGCGTGAAACGTTCCAATGACTCATTCTCGTGGAATCTGGCCCTTCTGGTCCTGGTCGGGCTGGGTAGCGGCTGCGCGAACGGCGCCATGCGCTCTGTCGCCGATCGGCCGACGGTCCCGGAGATCGCGATCGCGTCGCCGCCCGCTACGCCCCCGAACTCGGCTCCGGACCGGGTCGCCGCCGAGAACAGCGAGCGCGAACTGGCACGCCTGGCACTGGTTCTCGAAGACGCGATCGGCGACTACGAGGAAGGGATCGCCCTGTTGGAATCGGGTGAAGAGATCGAGGGCGAAGGGAGAATCGCAGTCGCCGCAACCGCGCTCGGAGGAGCGGCGCGCGACTGCGCAGCGGCGCCGAGCTGCTCGCTCGAGCGATTCCTGGGCGCCTACGAGCGGCTGCTGACCTGGCAGGAGATCGCGCTCAAACGGCAGGCGGTGCGCATCGACGACCTGGAGACGGCCGCCGAAGAGCCGGTCGATCGCGAACCGGGAACGAGCCCCATCGAAGTCTCGATTCCGGAGATCGGGCGGGCGGCGGCCATGCTCCGCGGTACCGATCTGTCCGAGATCCTCTCGCTGAACGGCCCGGTCTCGGCCGCGCTGGAGGACTGGTTGACCTGGATGAGGCCGATGCTGCTCGATTCGTGGCATCACTATCAGTTCCTGCGGCCGGCGATCGCGCCGGTCTACGAGGAGGCCGGCCTTCCCGAGGCACTGCTGTTCGCCATGATCGCGACCGAGACGGGCGGCCGCGTGCACTCGGTCTCCCGCGCGGGGGCCGCGGGCCTGCTG
>JANNRU010000048.1:0-2565 GCA_031401755.1 Acidobacteriota bacterium
GGGACTGGTCGAGCATGTAGGCCGCCGTGAAGCGCGTGTCGCGCGCGGAGGCTCCGACCAGCTCGTGGAACACGAGGAAGAGCTGGAAGGGGTTGATGGAGCCGCTGTCGAGGTCGTCGTCGCCGTACTTCGAGTCGTTGAAGTGGAAGCCCGCGAGTTTCCCGAACTGGATCAGGCGGGCCACGATCATTTCGATATTGACGTTGGGAGCGTGGTGCCCAAGGTCGACCAGAGAGAAGGCCCGCTCCCCGAGTTCGCGCGTGCAGTAGTAGCTGACGCCCCAGTCGTTGATCACCGTGGAGTAGAACGCCGGCTCGTAGAGTTTGTGCTCGATGAAGAGGCGAAAGCCCTCGGGCAGCGCTCGATAGATCTGGCGCATGCTGTCGAGATACCGGTCGAGGGCCTTGCGGGTGTGAAGCTGGCCCGGAAAGTTGCCCCCGTCGCCGATCCACACCGTATGAGAGCGCGCGCCGAGCTTCACCCCGAGTTCGAGGCAGTCGAGGTTGTGCGCCACCGCCTGCGCGCGAACCGCGGGGTCGGTGTGGGTCAGGCTGCCGAACTTGTAGGAATGAGCCTGGCCGGGCTGGTCCTGGAAAGTGTTGGAGTTCATCGAGTCGATGAAGAGACCTCGCGCCGCGGCGAAGGCGCGCAGGTCGGCCGGGTTCTCGGGCCTGTCCCAGGGGATGTGGAGCGAGATGCCGGGGGTCGAACGGGTGAGCTTGCAGATGACGTCGCAGTCTTCGAGCTTCTCGAAGACGTCGCGGGGCTCCCCCGGCCCGGGAAAGCGCGCGAACCGCGTGCCCCCGGTCCCCACCCCCCACGAGGGCACGGAGACCCTAAAGGCCATGGCCCGTCCAGTCACCGCCTCGATGTCGACGCCCCGGCGCGCGAGCTTCTTTCCGAGGTGCTCGTAGTCGCTCTCCAGCACGTCACGGCCCTTCAGATTCTGTGCGGCAATGTGTTCCGGATCCAGTTCGAAGCTCATGCCGAGAGCGTACCGCATTCACTCCGGCCTGCGGTGGATCGATCAGGTTTGGAGCACGGAGCCGTCGGTCGTCCGAGTGGACCCTTGCAGGAATGACCGGCGGGTCTGGGGCGAACCCGCCTCGGCCGAGCGGATAGTATTGACTCTCCTACCGGAGGGTCACGATTCCCGCCTGGGTCCAACGCTCGAAGGTGGCGGCGACGAAGGCGATGGGAACGGGCGCGTAGCGACCGGTGAGGATGTCGCGGATGTTGGAGAGGGAGCGACGGCCATCGGCGAGATTGAGGGCTTCGTACTCCAGCAGGTCGGCGTTGCCGCCGGAAAGGGCAGGGACCTTGGGAAGACTTGCTTCGTTCACCCCCCTGGCCGCGAGGGCCTCGCTGAAGTGATCGTAGTAGTAGACGCTCAAGGGTCCGCGGATGTCCGGATTGCGAACGGGCACACGGTGCAAGCCTTCTATGTCCGCCGAGCGGCGAAGGAGGGCGCCATCGGTGCGAGGACTGGCGCGGTCACCGCTGTACAGAGGGCGGGATCCGACATGCGGTTGAATCCACATCTCCACACGATCGCGCTGGACGGCACTTGGCACGAGCAAGGGAACGAGCTTGTATTTGCGGGCCTTGGACATCTGAAGACCAGCGAGGTGGGCGATGTGCTGGAGCACGCGGTCCGGCGCATCGAGAGACACCTCGACCGCTGTGGCCTCCTTGGAACCAGAGACGAGCGCGCAGCCTGGCCTTGGGCCATGACCTCGACCTGAGCGGCGACGGCGATCCCGAGAGCAACCTTGCCTCCTCCGCAGTGCCCCGAGGGCAGGCTTCGCGCTCTCCGGCCAATCGCCGCCTGCCGGACCGCAGTGGTCTAGCGGCCTTCGGCCGCTCAGGCTGCGCGCACTCGCCTACGACAAGCCGCTCTGTGCGTCACTCAATGGGTTCACCCTGCACGCGGCGACCCGCGCAGGCGGGCTCGACGCCGAGGGTCGCGAGGCTCTGCTGCGATACGTCCTGCGGCCTCCGATTGCGCAGGAGCGAGTGGAACAACGTCCCGACGGCCTGGTGCGCATCACCCTGAAGAAGGCTTACAGGAGCGCAGCAAAGGACGACCTTCGGCCTTCGCTTCACCCGCGTCCGGCGGGGTCTAGAGCGCGCTGGTCGAATCGAGCGCTGCGCCACCCCATGGAACTTCCAGGAAGACCTACTCGCTCCTCGCCCGGCAGGCGTGGCTGGCGGCCCCGCGGCTCACGGCGGAACGATGGACGACGCGGGGCCCGGTCGACTCGACGCAGTCCCCAAGGGGAACGACGGTGCGCGCCGCGGGCGCGCCCCGACCGAGCACCACCGCGCCGTCGTGGTGCTCTCGCTCCGCCCGACGGGACCCCCGCACGCCACCCCGCCCGTCGAGTCGATCCCGACCTCGCGCCGCTGACGAACGGCGCCGCTCTTGGTCGTCAGTCTCGTTTCCTGGCGCAGGCGACGCGCTAAGATCACCGAGTGAGCAAGCAGGCCACTCGCGAGACCGCACTCATCCGGAAGATTCGGAGCCTGCCGCCCGAGAGGGTGGCCGCGGTCGAGGACTTCGTG
>JANNRU010000049.1:0-8292 GCA_031401755.1 Acidobacteriota bacterium
AACGCCCCGCGATTATCCTGCCGAACGTATCGAAGACGGCCGCCGAACGCGGCCAACGCCTGCGCCGTGCCGTCGGTCGATCCATCGTCGATCACGATCAACTCGCGGTCGGTCACCGTCTGCGCCAGAACGCTCCGGACCGCGTCCGCGATGAACCGGCCGTGGTTGTAGGTGACGATGACGACGCTGATGGCGGGAGTGCCCATCGTCACTTCACGTAGCCGAGCGATCGCACGTTATCTGCGAAGCCCATTTTCAATTGGCCGTCTCCGCAAGATTCCATGACCGCCGACGAATTCGGCCTCGCCGAGCATCACCGAGGAACTCGATACCGTTCTTCGAGAGGCTATCACGCTCGATTCGAACCAGCTCCTCGAAGCTGCCCGCTTCCACATGGACGAGCGCGCGACAGCGAGAGGCGGCTCACCACGGATCGCGGAGTCCGGCGAGCAGCGACTCGAGGCGCTGTCGCGTCGCCGCTTCGGGATCGAGGCGCGCCTTGCCCATTGAGCGGCAAATTTCGACGACCGCGAGCGCGCGCGGCCGGGCGTTGACCAGCGTCTCGGCAGCATCGAACGCCATCCCGTAGACCCGCGAGGCCTCGGTCGTCGCACCCACGGCGACCCAGCTCGATGCAATGTTGGCCAAGATCGGCGGGCGCTCGATCGTCATCGCGCTCGGGACCGCGGCCTCGGCCTCGGCCAACAACAGGCGTGCATGATCCACGTCGCCGACACCCGCCCACTTTCGCGCCAGGTTGGACAGGAGCGCGGGTCGTATCGACAGCGTGTCCGTGATCGGCAGCACGAGCGCTTCCGCTCGACGGAGCAGCTCGCGAGCGCGCGCGAGCGCGCCGTCCCGGCGGAACTCGTCGGCGAGCGACTCTAATGCTTCGGCCTGCTTCCATCCGGGCACGGTTGCAGCCGCCGTGAGCGCCGCATCGAGGGCGGTTCGCCGCTGTTTGGCGGTGACTCTCGGCTGGCGGGCTACGGCGACATAGCCTGTGACCCGCGCCCAAGCGATCTCCAGATCGTCGTCTCCGCCAAGTCCATCGAGCAGCGCCATCGCCTGGTCGAACTCGCCCCGCGCCGCGTGCGCGGTCGCGCGGGTGGCTGCGGCACGGCCGGAGTACTGCCGCGGATCGGCCGCGGCGACCGAATCGGCGATCGCCGCAGCACTCGCCGGCTCGCCGAGCATCGCGTGCGCCTGGGCAACGTGGGTCGCGATTCGCGGACCGTGCCAACCCTCGGCCTCGCGTTGTGCACTCTCGGCCTTCGCGATCAGCGCGCGAGCTCGAGCCTCGTCCCCGCTGGCGGCGTAGAGCGCAGCGATGTCGGCGTAGGCTGCCCCCCGGTGCCAGCCGACGATCGAATCGGCGCGCCGGGCGGCGGATTCTAGCTGCCCGATCTCGGCGAGATCGAGGACGACGACCTGTTGTGCCTTGCTACGGTCGCGATCATCGCTCGTGATCGCGGAGGCGAAACGAAAAGCCCAGTCCAGCGCGACCGATCCGGCAATGGGCGGGGCGGCCGAAGCGAGAGATAGACTCAGGACCAGGAGCGCCGTCGCGTAACGGATTGGGTGGTTCACGAGCACCTCGTTTGTGAAGACGAGCCGGCTGGCTCGCGGTTAAGCGAAAAGGCGGGGGCGCGTTGCGACCGCGCGCCCCCGCCCAGGAACTATCGGACACCAAGGTTACCAGCGTCAGGGACAGGACGGGCCCGGTCGCAAGGTACCCGTCGAGTAGTAGCCTAGCGGACCTTCGCCGCAACTGTTTCCGGCGCGAACCGCGTAGAAGTAAAGGCTGTTTGGAGCCGGCGTACTGGGATCGATGACGACCGTGTCCCCGTCGTTGGTCTCGATGCAGCCACCGCCGGTGCCGAGGTTCGCCGCGTCCGCCCCGGTCGTTCCGGTCTTGCGCACCACGTCGAACGCCTGGGCACCCATGCCACCGGGGAGCGCGGGAGCGGTCCACGAGAGGCGCTGCTTGTCGACCGTGTACCGGATCAGGCCGACCTCGTTCGGGGCCGCGTCCGGCGAGTCCCCGCAGGCCGGGAAGTAGCCGAGACGCGACAGGTTCGTCCATTGTTCGGCCCAGTTCGAACCCTGGAACGCGCCCTTGTAGCTCGCGGGCATGAAGAATCCGTCCGCGGGCGCGTTTCGAGCCGTCGTCAGGAGCGCACTGCCGGTGGCAGGGCGCGGATCGATTGCGCCGATCGGGTCCGGAATCGTCGCAGCAGCGGTACCGCGATCGAGATCGCGGATCGGTAGCGGCGATGCGCACGTCGAGTAGGTGTTACCCAGTGCGACTGTCGTGAACACCCCGTTGTCGTAGTGCTCCTTGTTGTCCCCGCCCGCCGCCTGCGCCGCGACCGGCGTCGTCGGAATCACGTTCGTGTTGCCGAAGCACCAAAACGCGTTGTCTTGCAGCTCGAGCTGGAACGACGAGCTCGGCGCCAGGTAGTGCAGGACGCAGACCTCGCCGCCCGGGCACCCCGCATCCGTCGTGCAGGCAGTGGCCGTGGTCACGCTGCAGTTTCCGGCAGGCTGCGTGTAGGCCGTGATCGCGCGCTCACCGCTCGAGCCCGCCTGAGTGCTCGACTGGCCGGGGTTTCCGCCCTCGATCAGCAGGGTCGAGCCGCCGAAATCGCCGAAGAAACTGTTGTAGTAGCGGCCGCCCGCGTTGTCGCGGAAGTGGAGTGCCGTGTTCTTGGCCGCGTCGGTGAAGGCCTTGTTCGCCCCCAGACCGATCGCGGTGACGTTGTAGAGCGTCGGGATTGCCCGCGGCTGGCTACCGTCGGGGTTGTTCCCGCCGTCGTGCTCGCCGTACTTGTCCGACTTGTCGGTTCCGGGCGTGCCCTGAACCACGAACGCGAACTGGACCTTACCGCGCCAGCCCTCGTCGTAGTCGATGCTGTCGTCGCCCGGGGCGTAAACCACTGCGTTCTTGATACTGGCCGCGCCGCCAAAGAACTCGATACCGTCGTCCTTGTTTTGGAAGACTTCGATGTGATCGACGTCGGTCTCGCGACCGACCGCGCCGAGCGTCAAACCGTTGATCTCGTTGTTCGCCGACAGGTTGAATCCGCCGTAACGCAGCGATGCGTAGCGCAGGGTCCCGCTATCGTCGTCGTCGCAGTCCGAGGGGAAGAGCGCGCTCGCGGCACAGTTGCCATAGAGGCCGAGCCCGCCCGCGGCGGTCAGCCCCTCGATCTGGATCTCACGGCCGGCGACCGGGCCCGCCAACGTGTTGTTGGCCACGTATCCGCGTCCGAGCAGGATCACGCCGCCCCACGTGCCGGTGACCCCCAGCGCGTTGGCCGCGCTGTCGTAGGGGAACGTCCCCGGATTCCCGCCGACATTGTCATCGTCGAGGTTGGTGAAGACGATCGGATTGTTCTCGTCGCCGATCGCCTGGAGCTTCGAGCCGCGGGCGACGATCAGCGTGCCCGGGTCGTTCGCGCCGGGGCTCGACTCGCCTTCACCCCGAATGACGGTGCCCGGTTCGATCGTCAGCGTGGCGCCGCTGGTGACGTAGATGGGCTGGGTCAGCACATAGTCGTTGGCCGGTGTCCAGGTCTCGCTTACGGCGACGTTGCTGCCGACGAGAACCTGGGTCTTGGGCGGGAAGTAGCCGAGCCGGGACATGTTCGTCCAGCCCTCGGCCCAGTTGCTGTCCTTGAAGGCGCCCTGGTACTGCGCCGACTCGAAGAAACCGTCGGCCGGTGCGTTGCGGTCGGAGGTCAACGATCCCGCGGTCGGTAGCGGATTGATCGAGGTCACCGGATCGGGGGTCGTGGCCGCAGCGACCCCGCGGGTGAGCAGTCGGATCGGCGCCGGTGAAGCGCAACCGAAGTAGTCGTTGTCGAGCGCGGCGTTCGTGAACGCCCCGTTGTCGTAGTGCTCCTTGTTGTCCCCGCCCGCCGCCTGCGCCGCGACCGGCGTCGTCGGAACCACGTTCGTGTTGCCGAAGCACCAGAACGCGTTGTCTTGCAGCTCGAGCTGGAACGACGAGCTCGGCGCCAAGTAGTGCAGCACGCAGACCTCGCCGCCCGGGCAGCCGGCGTCGGTCGTGCAGGCAGTGGCCGTGGTCACGCTGCAGTTTCCGGCAGGCTGGGTGTAGGCCGTGATCGCGCGCTCACCGCTCGAGCCCGCCTGAGTGCTCGACTGGCCGGGGTTACCGCCCTCGATCAGCAGCGTCGTTCCGCCGAAATCGCCGAAGAAGCTGTTGTAGTAGCGGCCGCCCGCGTTGTCGCGGAAGTGGAGTGCCGTGTTCTTGGCCGCGTCGGTGAAGGCCTTGTTCGCCCCCAGGCCGATCGCGGTGACGTTGTAGAGCGTCGGGATCGCCCGCGGCTGGCTGCCGTCGGGGTTGTTCCCGCCGTCGTGCTCACCGTACTTGTCCGACTTGTCCGTCCCGGGCGTGCCCTGGACCACGAACGCGAACTGGACCTTGCCGCGCCAGCCCTCGTCGTAGTCGATGCTGTCGTCGCCCGGGGCGTAGACGACGGCGTGCTTGACGCCGACGGCACCGCCGAAGAACTCGATCCCGTCGTCCTTGTTCTGGAACACCTCGACGTGGTCGATGTCGGTCTCGCGACCGACGGCGCCAAGCGTCAAGCCGTTGATCTCGTTGTTCGCGGAGAGATTGAAGCCGCCGTAGCGGAGCGAGACGTACCTGATCGATCCGCTGTCGTCGTCGTCGCAACCCGAGGGGAAAAGCACGCTCGCGGCACAGTTGCCATAGAGGCCGAGCCCGCCCGCGGCGGTCAGGCCCTCGATCTGGACCTCGCGGCCGGCGATCGGACCCGCCAATGTGTTGTTGGCCACGTATCCGCGTCCGAGCAGGATCACGCCGCCCCACGTGCCGGTGACCCCCAGCGCGTTGGCCGCGCTGTCGTAGGGAAACGACCCCGGGTTCCCGCCGACGTTGTCGTCGTCGAGGTTGGTGAACACGATCGGCTTGAGCTTGGTGCCGATCGCTTGCAGCTTCGACCCGCGGGCGATGATCAGCGTGCCCGGATCGTTGGCGCCGGGGCTCGACTCGCCCTCGCCCCGAATGACGGTGCCGGGCTCGATCGTCAGCGTGGCGCCGCTGGTGACGTAGATGGGCTGGGTCAGGATGTACTCGTTGTCCGCGGTCCAGGTCTCAGACAGCGCGATGTTCGCGTTGACAAAGACCGAACCGCCGTGGGCCGGCAGCGCGGCGGTGACCAGCACCGCGCCTGCGACCGCTACGATCGCGTTCAAAATTCGCCTCATGATCTCGCTTTCCCTCCTCCGTTGGACGACACCGTTCGAGCCTCCCGACCCGCGACGTCGTTGGATCCCAAAAAGTGGGGCGGGACCCTCACGGACCCCGCACCCGATGCACCGAACCCGAACGCCCGCCTCGCCGACTGCCGGATCGACGGCGCGGGAGACGGGATCGGAGCCTTGAACGTTCCACCGCACGGGGCGCCTTCTCTGCCGGTTTCGTCGATTCGATCCATTTCGCCTCCTGTGCCGGGGTTAGTAGACCCGGCCCGGGCGACGGTCGAATGAAGGACATGTGAAAACTGTGTGGCGGAGCGGTGGGACCGACTCGGGAAGTTCGGTTATCGTGGGGTCGCGCCCCGACCGCGCCGGGTCCACATACTCGAACGCGGTGGCCCAGCCCCCAGGTACTGCTGGCCGCTGATGAACCTCGGATCAAGCGTCGGGCGAACCACTAGGACCCGACGGATCCGGCGTTGTCCGGCCTCGCGGCACGGAGCGGTCCGCGTCCCGATTGTTTCAGAAAAGTGGGTCCCGGCCGGGACGCGGGCAAGCGCCCTCTATATGAAGAAGGAGCTGGCCCGGCTAGTGGCCGGCCTCGGAGGAGGCGGAGGAGCCGTCCATGGATGGGTCTTCGTAGTCGTAGGTGATCTTGACCCTTTGAAGGTCGCCCTCGTCGTTGGCGAGGTTCGAAAGACCCTCGTAGGTCAGCAGGTGGCCCGTCGCCCGGTCGTACTTGACGACCAGTTTGGGTACGAAGAGCCTGAGGAAGAAGTTGTTCAGCGCGATGTTCAGGGTAACGATGCCGTCTGCGGTCTCACCGCCGTACTTCATGTCGAAGTTGTAGTAGCTCAGGTTTCCCGGTATCAGGAACTTGACCGGGATCTGGCCGCGCGAGCGGACTGCCTCGAGGTTCTCTCGCAGATAGTAGTGCAGGCCTTGGCAGCCGACGACTAGGGACGCGGTGTCGAAGCTGGTCAACGTCTTCGAGGCCTCTTCGGTGCCGTTGTCCAGCCTGAATAGTGTGTAGACGCCGCCGGTCGATCGAACGCCGTGCTTGCTCCCGGAGCGTAGGTCCTGGAAGGTATAGCTCGGCGCGGTGATGCTCGGAGTGAAGTCCGAATCGAGGACAGCAATCTCCGTTCCATTCGGGTCGCGGTACTTGGTTGTCGCGTTCAGGATTCTTCCGGAGTCGTCAAAACGCGCTTCGTGATGTTCGGTGTAGGCAACTCGCCCGTTTGGCAACGTCGCGACGCCGGAATATGAGCGAGTCCCGGCGTGAAGTTGCGTGCTGCAGAGCAGGAGGGGGGTCAATAACAACGCGATGATAAGTTTCATGGCTACACCATCGGAAAGGTTCGAAAGGCCGGCAGATGCGAGCGTTTAGGCCGCACCCGCCGGCAGGAGGCGTACCGGATCGTTTCTTTCGTGTCGCGTCAGCGACGGATCGGGCGGTCGTCGTCCGAATCCTCGTCGTCGTCGTCTTGGAGAACGACGAACGGCGCGTTCACGACGGCAACACCGACCGGGAAGCCCCCTTCCAAATCGTCGATGTTGAAGACCGTGTTGAGCGCGTCCGCTGCATCCGGGGTCAGCGAAACTTGGACCCCTAAAACGCGCAGCACGTTGCGTTGAACGGCAGGGGGCTGCGTCAGCTCGAGATCAAAGAGCGGCACCCGCCCCAGGACCAAGCCGTCGACGCTGACGATCCCGGTCAACTTCGGGGTGCCCGTCGTGTCGATCAGGAAGTTCAGCAAGTCGACGCGCGTGCCGCCCGCGGTCAGAGAAAGACCGCCCGTGTGAAAGATATCGCCTTTGGCGGTGCCCAGATCGATCGCGCCGCCGGGGATCGGGAAACGCAGGGTGCGATTCCAGAGCGCTCCCGGGGCGATCGGTGCCGGCGACACGCCGAGCGCGTTGAGCGCGGCGAGGAAGCCGGAATCTAGGACGACTCGGGTGTTGCCGCCGAGGAGCTGGGCCGTCGGCGCGGCCTGAGTGGATGCGGAAAAGACTAAACTCGCGGCGAAGAGCATCCCCGCCCCGGTACGCCTCAGTAATTCATTAGACCGAGCCAAAGAAACCTCCGAATGGGATTGTGTTTGAGTGCCTGACCCTGTGGCCTTGGCACCGTAGACCGCTGTCCATGTTTTGTCCATTACAAATGCGTGACAAGATCCGGCATCGCGAGGTTCGACAACGGCCAGGTCGGGACTCCGTCGACGGGAAGTCCGCGTTTGTTGCGTCGTTCGCGGCATCGAACCGGTCCAGATTCCGTCCCAATCGCGTCGGGCGAATCAATGGACCCGACGGGCTCACCTGGACAGGCGGACCCCTCTCGCGCCCGGCCGAGGGCGCCGGATCTTGCGCTCGACGCCTCGATCCCCATCCTCGTCGTCGTCCTCATCTTCGTCGTCGTCCACCGCAGGATCGACGGCGAGTCCGAGCGGGAAGCTGAGTCCGACGATGACGTCTTCCACGCCCGATCCATCCAGGTCGGCACGCTGGATCTTGCCGGTTCCCGAATCGGTCCAGTAGATCTTCCCCGCACCGGCATCCAGCGCAACGCCATTCGGCGAGCCCAGACCGGTCGTGACCAGATCCTCGACGCCCGTTCCATCGAGATCGGCGCGCCGGATCCGGGCCGGGTCCCTGTCGGACCAGTACAGCTTGCCGCCCTGGGGATCCACCGCGATCCCCCCGGCCGACGCAGTCGCTACGAGTTCCAGTCCGTCGCCATTCAAGTCGGCGCGATGGATCACGAGGTCCCACTCGTTCACCCACCAAATTGCGTTCGAACCGTGATCGACGGCGATCGCCGTAGGGAGACTGCCGCTGAGGAGGAGTTCGTTGCCCGTTCCATCGAAATTCACCCGATGCACTTCGCCGCAGCCCGGGACACAGTCGCTGGGATCGGTGAAGTAGAGCTTGGCGCCGATCCGATCGAGTGCCACTCCCCCAGGGCGGGCCTTGCTGGCAACGAACACCACAGTCTCGATCCCCGTGCCATCGCGACGGACCCGCTGGATCTTCGGTGTGAAA
>JANNRU010000050.1:0-2263 GCA_031401755.1 Acidobacteriota bacterium
CGCGGTCAACGGCATTTGGGCTACGGGCGAATACGAGTACGACGGCGTCGGGAACATCTGGCGCATCGGTGCCGACCAATTCCGCTACGACGAGTCGAGTCGGCTGACCTGGGCTTGGCTTCTCGGTCCCTCCGGGTCAATCGGGCAGTCGACCCACGAACTGTCGTTCTCCTATGACGCGTTCGGGAACATGACCGAGCGTGTCGCCGACACCTCTGGAGCGATCGTCGCGCAGGCGATGCTGGTCGATCGCGCGACGAACCGGCTGATTCACTCGTTGCCATCGAACGATACGGCCACCTTCGTGGCCTACGATGCGAACGGCAACATGACCCACGTCCATCGGGGGCCGGCCTTTCCTCAGGCTGCGCGATACCACGAGTTCGACGTTCAGAATCGGATGGTGTCGGTGTGGGCGGGCCAGGGCGTGGAATTGGGTCAATACGACTACGATTCGAGTGGCTACCGAATCCGCGCGGTTGCGAACGGACAGGAGACGTTCTACTTGCGGGACGAGGGTGGCCAAATCTTGAGCGAGTGGGCCAGGGGGAACTCGACATTCCTCCCCGTGTGGAACCGCGACTACGTGTACGCCGCGGGACAAGCATTGACGCTCCTGAAGAACCGAACGCCCCCGACACCCAATCACCTCCGCGTTCAAAGCGTCGACACCAAGACTCCGGCCGTGACGCTAACCTGGGATGCCGTTTCCGACCAGGACCTGTCGGGCTACTACCTCGAGCGCTGGCGCCGCACGGACGGCTGTGGGGAGAACGGGTCGCCCTGGCCGAGTTCAGTCCAGCCGCCATTGTGGGTCACCGAGCCCGGCACGATGATGACGGATTCGTTTCCGAAGTTGCCTCAGGCCCCAGGAACTTGCCTCCGATACGCGGTGCTGGCCGTAGACGACGCCAGCAACATCAGCGAACCGTCGGCACCGCGGTACGTCAAGCCGTGGGACACTTCCGCGCCGCCGATCCCGCAGAGTCTGACCGGCGAAGAGATGGATAGCGCTGTGCGACTGACCTGGGATGTCGGCCAGAACGGTCTGGACTTCGCCGGGTATCTCGTCTTTCGATCCGACGCCTACCTGCCGCCTGCGCTCCCCGGCACGCTGCGGCAGATCACGGTGCTTCCGCTGGGATCGCCGACGTTTCTCGACTTCGGTCTAGGAAACGGCTATCGGTACTTGTATGCGGTGACCGCGGTCGACTCGATGGGGCACCAGTCGAGTCAGACTTCCCCGATCTCCTTGCGTCCGCATGATACCGCGCCGCCGTCGCGCCCACAAAACGTGCGCGCCTATCCGTCAACCACACCCGGCAGCGTCACCATTCGCTGGGATCCGGTGTTGGACGGGGATCTGGATCACTACGTCGTCCAACGAATTACGGCACCGACTGGCGAGGTTCCCGCGACGACCACATCGTACTCCGACGATTCGCTTTCCCCGTCGGTTGTCTACAGCTACTCCGTGCGTGCCGTCGACAGTTCTGGCAACGAGTCTGCGGCATCTGAGGTCGCATCGGCTCGGCCGCGCGACTCGTCGATCCCAGCGCCGACCGCTCTTGCGGCGCAGTTCACGATCGACCCCGGCGATCTGAACCCGGTGTCTTGTACGGTGTGGGAGTGTTGCCCGCAGCCCGGTCACTATGACGATCGTCTCAAGGTTCGATTGACTTGGCAGGGGCCTGCTGGAACCTATCGCGTCTATCGGTCCTTGGTCCCGGACGAAGAGGCTCAGCCGCTCGACCAAGTTGTCTCGGCAGCTGGGGGAGAGATTAGCTACGACGACTTTGGCACGACCTCGGCGAGCCACACTTATTACGTAGTTCGCGTCGTCGGTAGTGACGAATCCGGAGGAAGCAACAGCGTTGAACTTTTGGATACCTACGATCCGAATGCAACGGTCGCGTGGCTTCGGGTGGATGACAGTCGTCATGCGTATTCGGGCGACAACAGCTGGAGCCGCTTTGCGACGGTGTCTTGGACACCGATCCTGGAATCGCAAGTTGTTGGGTATCACGTGTATCGAAAATGTCTGTGGGATCGATACGAGGAAGGATCGGTCATTCACCTGAACTTGAGGACGCCGAATTGCATTCACTCGTGGTCCCGCCTGACGACCGTTCCAGTGACTGATCCGTGGTTCGTCGACGAGACGGTCGGGGGTCTCGGCGGGAGCTTCGATTACGCAGTCCGCGCGGTGTGGCCGGACGGATCGGAGAGTCCCATCACCCGTGCCGTGAGCGCGACGCTCTTC
>JANNRU010000051.1:0-2887 GCA_031401755.1 Acidobacteriota bacterium
GATAGTCCGAACAAGCCGCCATTCCGTTTTCGCCTTAAGTACGAGCCCCGGCCCAGTGTCAGATCTCGTTGTCGGACGGGCCATCGGCCGGCGGCCCGAGTCAGGCCGCGCTGCTGCTCGCGGCGGCGATCGCGATCGATACGGTGTTCAAGGAGCGGCAGTAGGAATTCGGGGGGCGTGTCCAACCCGACCCACCGATCAGCGCTCGGAACTACGGCAACACACCGTCCCGGGCCGGCTCCGCACCCGGACTCGTCTGCCAGCTTCCGACCGGGCAATCGGGGCGGACCAGGTAGAAGAATCCCGTGCCCGGCGCGGGGATCGTGAGGTCGGTGAATTTGATGCCGGGGCCTTGGGTTTCAATCAGGTCCGTCGTGTAGCTCGACACCGACGCGAGGCCGCCTCGCGCCCAGATCACGGGCGCTGCGACGTTCCATGTGAAATTCTCCGGGTCGAATGCGACTACGACCTGGCCGAAGGGCGCGGAGCCTTGATCCGGGTTCGCCGCATGAATGCAATTGTCGCAGACATCCCCGATCGAGTCGCCGTCGAGATCGGACTGATCCGGGTTCGGGACCGCTAAACAATTATCGATCGCGTCGACGGTCCCGTCCGAATCGACGTCCGCCGCTTCTGCGGGATCGATCTCCCATATTCCGGTGAATCCGCCAGCCTCGCGGATGATCAGCTCGTCCTTGCCGTCCCGGTCGTGATCCCCGGCGTAGATGTGGCGGATATTGAACCCCCCGAACGAACCGATCTCGGCCCACGAGTTGTCTCCGACGTTCTCGTACACCCAGATCGTCGGGCCAGCGCCGACGATGATCTCCCGCCGACCGTCGCCGTCGAGGTCGGCGACGTTGACCGAAGATCTGTCTTGCAGGTCCATGGGCTTGGCGAATGTAGCCACGATCTCGAAGGTGTCGTCGGCCACTGCCTCGAAGAGAACAAACACGAATTGGGTCGGTCCGCCGGCGCTGATCGTCTTGAGGCCGCCTGCGAGGAACTCTTTGCGCCCGTCGCCGTCCAGGTCGCCGCCGTCGACGATCTCGGACGCGTTGACGAGCGCACCGTCAGGGTAGACCATCTCCCAAGTCCAACTTTCCTCGAACGAATTGTCGCCGTCGGATTCCAGCATGAACAGACGAGGCGTCGTCGGTGTCAATCCACCGTAGAGAACCTCGTCGCGGCCGTCGCCGTCCAGGTCCTGGGTCACGATCAGCGACTGCACGTCACCCAGGTTCGCGGGTTGCTGGGCTACCAGTTCGTACGAATTGTCGGCGGTGTTCTCAAAAGCGCCGAACTCCTCGATCCCGGTCGCGATATTCTGACCCAGAAAGATAATCTCCTGACTTCCATCCCCGTCAAAGTCTGCGAACGGTCCGCTGAACCAATACCAACCCGTCGCTTGCCAGACCAGTGAGGAGGGAAATCCTGTCGGGGCCTGGCTTTCATAGACCCGAAGATAGAACTCGTTGCCGGTTCGACCACTCACGACGTAGTCCGTCAGGCCATCGTTATCGCCGTCTCGAGCGTCTCTCGCTCCATACGAAGTAAAGGATCCTGGAACCGTTAGGTCAAGCGTGAATACATTGGCGAAGAAGTCATCTGGGGTGCTCTCAACGACATCTAGAATCCCGCGCGACGGTTCTCGTTGGAGTACGAACTCCAATCGCCCGTCGTGGTCCGTATCGATGCCGTCGCGCTCCACGAGAATACTGTTCGAGTTTGCGACGGTTCCAACTCTGGTCAGTTGCAATGCCCAGACGTACTCCGAACTGCCGGTCATGATGAGCATCAATGCAGACATCACGATTCGGCCTCTTGGACCTGCTCTCGGCGCGAACATGGACATGCTGAGCACTGCGTTCACTACTGCTTTACTTCAACCCAATCCGGATCAGAGTCTGCGCACTCTCCACCGGTTGTACAGGGAGGGTTAAGCCCAGAAATTTGTTCGAGAAAACCATCCTGACCCTCGCCTTCCAGCGCATCCATTTGGTAAACCCGCCGATCCCCGGACGGCCCACGGTAGCTGTGGAACGCAATCGCCGTCCCGCCCGGTGAAAAACTCGGGAATTCGTCGGCGGCGGGGTCCGTCGTCAGTTGATTCTCGCCGCCGCAACAGCTGCCCGCACACTTGGCTACGCGGTAGATGTTGTAGTCGTTCTGTTGGATCGAACCTTCGAGTCTGGCGAACGCGATCGATTGGCCGTCCGCGGAGCAAGTCGGGTTTTGTTCGACCTTCCCACTGCACGAGATTCGACGCTTGTTGCTCCCGTTGTGGTCCATCACGAACACCTGCTGGGTTCCTGGAGTATCTTCTTCGCTGACGAAGACGATTTGATTTGCGCACCACGACGCCTGACCTTCAGATATTAAGGGTGTCGCGGTCAAATTCGTCGCACCGGTGCCGTCGGTGTTGACTTTCCAGACGTCGGAATTACCCGGGAAAATGAGCCGTTCGAAGAGCACCTGCGCCCCGCCGATATATGGATTGCCGCAGTCCGGAACGTACTCGTGAACGCCTGAAAAGCCATAGAGCGGCTGCGGATTGGTGCCGTCGGTCTTCATAGTCCAAAGATCGACATTGAAGCCCGTATCATTGCGGTTCGTTGCGAAGACGAGCGTGCGTCCATCGGGACAAAGAGTCGGACATCGATCGAGCGAACTGTATTGACTCGTGATGTTCTGTTCTTGACTTCCGTCGGGATTGACCTTGAAGATGTCGTAGTTGCCCGCAGCCGCCCGATAGCTTTCAAAGAACACTTTGGTAGTAGCCTGCGCCTGCGCCGACGCCGTAGCGAGCATGAACAAAGTGCCGGCCATCACGATCGACTCTAACCGATTCCTGCCCCTCATTGTACCTCCGGTCGCCGCGTTCGTC
>JANNRU010000052.1:0-9610 GCA_031401755.1 Acidobacteriota bacterium
TCCTACGTCGTGGCCGTGCTCGGCCCGGCCGATGGGTTCGCCACACCGCTGTTGCTTTCGCGCGAGGCCGACCGACCGATCGGGCTGTTCGGTTACGTCCTTTTGCTCGACGTCGGCCTACTCATGATTGGCGTGCGACGGAACTGGCCGTCGATCGCGGGACTCAGCCTGCTCGGAACCGTGCTCTTGCAGGGGCTCTGGATGGGGACGCGCATGCGTCCCGAACAGAGTCTATTCGCGCTGGTCATTTTGGGGATGTTTGCCCTGGTCTTCGTGCTGCTGCCGCGATCGGGATGGCTGGCCAGCCGCGCGGGAGCGGTCGTGGTGCCGTTCGTGTTCACGATCTATCTCGCCTCGCGCAGCGATCTGGGGCCGCGCCTCTATGCGATCGGGATTCTCATGGCGGTTCTCGGGATCGGTGCGATGTGGATCGCGCGCGAGTCGCGGGAGTGGGCGATCGGCCTGGCGACTTCTGCGGCGAGCGTCGCCGTTGTCTGGGTCTGGACGCACGGGCGAGCGTGGACCCAGACGAGCGCGTGGGAGATCACGCTGGTGGTCTTTGGTCTCGCGGCCGTCTACCACGCGTTCGTCGAACTCGATCCTGTGGAACCCGCGCGAGACGGACCACTGCGGCCTGCGCTCCTATCCGCGCTGGGCGGTTTCATCATTTTGCTTGCGGCCGGGGTCGCGGCGGACGGTGTTTCCCCTTGGCCCTGGATTGGTGGATCGGTGCTCCTCGCGGCACTCGCCTATCGACACGCCGGTTTCCACGGACGCCACGCCTTGCAGCTAGCCGCGGCGATGGGTGTCGGTGTCGGGCTGACTTCGTTGCACGTCGCTCACCTCGACGAGCCGAGCTTTCCGTCCGCCGGTCGTTTCCTGCTCGTGCTGATCGTGATTGCGCTTGCGGGACACGGCGTCGGCTTCCTTCGCGCCGAATCGATGACACGTCGCATGGCCGATCACGCCGCGGTCGCACTTCCCGCGCTGCTGCTCGCCGGGCTGTTCGGGACGCGCTTGTTGCCACAACTCGCGCCGCTTCCCGCGCTCGGCGGGACGATCGTTCTCGGGCTGCTTGCACTCCTGGCCGCGACCCGCAGCGGCTCGGGGATCGCCTACGCGATCGCCGCGGGCGGCATGCTCGTCGCGCAGGCGAGCTACACCGGCGCTCGCGCGACGCTGGCGACCGATTCGAGCGCGGCACTGCTCGCGCTCGGACTCGAATTTGCCACCGTCGCGTTGCTCACCGCCTGGCCGCTCGCGGCCGCTTCGCGTTTCAAGAGCCAGCCCGCGGCCATGTACGCGGCTGCCCTCGCCGGGCCACTGTGGTTCCTGCCGGCCAAGCACCTGTTCGTGGCCGCATTCGGCGATTCCATTATCGGGGTTCTGCCGCTGGCCTTCGCCGCGATCGCGCTCGGCGCGCTCGTGCGTGCGCGGAGTGTCTGGGCGGCGGGCGATCCGCAGCGACTCGGTGCACTGGCCTGGTTTGCGGCGGTCGTTTTGGGATTCGTCAGCGTCGCGGTCCCGCTCCAGCTTGACCGGGAGTGGATCACGATAGGCTGGGCGATCGAAGGACTCGCGGTGACCGCGCTCTGGCGACGCCTGGATCACCCGGGGCTCAAGTACTTGGCGCTGACGCTGCTCGGTGCGGTGACCGCGAGGCTCGTCGTCAATCCGGCATTATTCGACTACTACCCGCGCTCGGAGACGCGCATCATCAATTGGTTGCTCTACACCTATGCCGTGCCCACGGCGGCGTTGTTGGGGACGGCGGGGTTGCTCGGCGCGCTCGAGACCGATCGGTTACGCGACTGGGAGCGTCGGCTCTACGTAAAGTGTCTACCGCTGGGCTCGATCGTGACCGGGTTTGCGGCGGTGCTGGTAATCTTCGTCTGGATCAACCTGGCGGTTTCCGATTGGTTCGCAACGGGTACGAGAATCACGTTGAGCTTCGGGGACACACCGGCGCAGCGCCTGACCGTCTCGATCGCGTGGGCCCTCTACGCGCTCGTCCTGCTCGGCTTCGGAATCGGGCGGGGTCAACTTGCCTTGCGCTGGGTCAGCCTGGGTCTGTTGCTGGGGACGATCGCCAAGGTGTTTCTCTACGACCTCGGAGCGTTGCGCGATCTCTACCGGGTCGCGGCCCTGGTAGGCCTGGCGATCTCGCTGCTGCTGGTGTCGTTTCTCTATCAGCGGTTCGTGTTTCGCAAGACGGGATCGGCGCGTTCCTGAAATCGCCCTGAGATAGTTCTAAAAGCGGTCAGCCCGGTGCTGGCGTAGACCGTACGATCCTCAACGTCGAAATCGGGATGAATCCCACGCGGGGCAACGATTCAGGCCAGCTCGAATTTTTTCATCCGATAGATCAGCGTCTGGCGCGTGATGCCCAGGAATCGCGCCGCGGCACTCTGATTCCCGCCGTGACGCCGCAGGGCCTCTTCGATCAGGCCGCGCTCGAGGTCTTCGAGAACGATTCCGTCCGGCGGGATCTCGAGGCGTGCGCGGCCGAAGCGCGGACCCTCCCCGCAGACCGAGCCAGGGAGATCGGCGACGCCGACGGCTCCGTCGCGACCGAGGACGATCAGGCGTTCGACGAGGTTTTCCAGCTCGCGAATATTGCCGGGCCAGTCGTGCCGTTCCAGCCGATCGAGCGCCTCCGGCTCCAGGCGGGGAAGGGAGCGGCCGTGCCGGGCTGCCGAGCGCGTCAGGAAGTGTTCGAGCAACAGCGGGACATCGCCGGTACGCTCGCGCAGCGGCGGTAGCCGCAGCGGAACGACATTGAGGCGAAACCAGAGATCTTCGCGAAATGTACCCTCGTGCATCCGGCGCTCCAGGTCGACCCGCGTCGCCGTCACCACACGGATGTCGACGCGGGTCGGCGTCGCGGCACCGACCTTGTCGACCTCGCCTTCTTGCAGGACGCGCAGCAAACGCGATTGGGCGACGAGCGGCAACTCGCCAACCTCGTCGATGAAGATCGTCCCACCGTCAGCGGTCTCGAACTTCCCCCGGCGATCTTCGGTCGCCCCGGTAAAGGCGCCCTTGCGATGGCCGAATAGCTCCGACTCGATCAGGCTCTCCGGGATCGCCGCCCCGTTGACAACGACGAACGGCCTCGTCGCGCGCCGTGACGCGACATGCAGTGCCCGTGCGGCGAGCTCTTTTCCGGTACCGCTCTCGCCGACGAGCAGCACGGTGGCGTCGGAGTCCGCAGCCAGGCGCAGGTCGTCCAGGAAATGCCGCAGCACGGCCGAAGCACCCACGAACGAAGCGAACGCGGGCGGGGCCGCGGCGAGCGCGCGCAGGCGGCGGTTTTCGTCGCGGAGGGCGGCGTAGTCCCGGGCCTTTTCCACCGCAACCAGCAGCCGATCCTTGCTGAACGGCTTTTCTAGGAAATCAAAGGCACCCGTCTGCATCGCGCGCACCGCGGTGGCCACATCGCCGTGTGCGGTGATGACGACCGGGACGATCGCCGGGTAGGAGGCGCGCACCCGATCGAGCAGCTCGAGTCCCGACATCCCGGGCATCAAGATGTCGGTGACCAGCAGATCGAAGGTACCTTCGCGGAGCGCGGTGATCGCTTCCGCACCCGATCCGACCGCGACCACGCGATGGCCCGCCGCGGTGAGTTGGTATTCCGCGACGCGTCGCAGGCTCTCGTCGTCGTCCACGAGCAGGATCGCCCCGGTCTCCGATCTCATCGCCTGGACTCCCGTGGCAGCGTCAGGCGAAAGATCGCTCCGCCGCCAGCGGCATTCTCCGCTATCAAACGCCCGCCGTGCGAGGCGATGATTCGTCGACCGACGTGCAAGCCGAGCCCGGTGCCGCCCGCGCGCGTGGTGAAGAACGGTTCGAACAGCCGTTCCGGCGGGACATCAGGGAGGCCCGGACCGTGGTCGCGCACGGCGATCTCGAAGTAGTCGCCCCGTGTCGCGGTCGCGACGTCGATCGTACCGATTCGATCTTGGAACTGGACCGCATTGAGCAGCAGGTTGACCAGCACCTGTCGGATCTGTCCCGGATCGGCGCGGACGCGCGCTTCGCCCTCCACCATCCCGCTCGAAAACTCGATCGAGTGCTTCGTCGCCGTCCGGCCGACGAGATCGATCGCCGAGCGGACGAGCGCGTTGAGATCGGCCGTCCGCAGCTCCGGTGCCTCAGGACGGGCGTAGTCCAGATACTTGCCGGCGATCACGTTCAGCCGTGTGATCTCGTCGCGTAGGATCTCGAGAAACTCGCGCCGCTGGTGATCGGCGGGGTAGTCTTGATCGAGAATCTCGACGGCACCGCTGATCGCGGCCAGCGGGTTTCGCACCTCGTGAGCCATCCCCGCGGTCAAGGTGCCGAGCGCCGACAACCGATCGGCGCGCCGCAGGTTTTCCCCCGTGGTCTCGGCCTGTTGCCGCAGCACGCGCTCGCGGTCCCAAAGCAGTCCGGCGACGAGCGCGACGACGCCGAACATGCCCAACTCGAGAATTTGACTCGCCTGGTAGGCCTCGCTGTGTTGCCAGTGCAAGAGAATGTGCGGGACGTAGGAGACCGCGCTCACGGCCGCGGTCGCCAGGCCCCCGGCGGCACCGAACCAGGCGCAGGCGAGCAGCACCGGGATGTAGTAGAGCCGCTGGTAGACATTGTGAAGCAGGAAGTGTTCGGAGGGCGTCAGGTAGTGGCAGGCGGAAACCGCGGCGACGAGCGCGGCCAGGACGGCCAGACGTTGACGCGTGCCTTGCACAGAAGGTGACTTTCGGTCGCGCGCGCCCACCGCCGGTCGTCAGTTCTCCGCGGGAAAGTAGTAGACGCGACGGATCCGGTCGCCCTGAAACTCGTAGACCGCGAGACTCCGCTGGCTTTTTGGCCCGGACTTCGATTCCCACATCGCGCGCTCTAGCGTGGTCACGCGGCTCCCGGCGCGGGAAAAAGTTTCAAGCTCCGACCGGCAGGAGGGACAGCCCGCGAAGTAGTCCGTCATGCTGCGGCCGAGCGCCTCCCGGCCGCTCGTTTCCACCGCGATGCTGCTGCCGTTGACGTTGAGCCATTCGACGTCGTCGGTCACGTGGGACAGCAACGCCGCGACACTCTGGGCGTTGAAGGCGGCGACGAACGCGCGGACGGTCGCTTCCGGTCCGTCCGCGGCCGGTTCGGCGTTTGCGGGAAAGAGGGCGAGTGTAAGGAAAATGGCCGGGCCGACTATGTTGGGCTTGAACATGGGCCGGAGTATACGTCGGGCCGGTGGCCGCGGCGAGGTTGCGGTATCGTATCTGCACGACCGGGTTCCACCGGAGGGAGTCGAGCACATGTCGGACGTCGAGAAAGCTCTGGCGACCCAGCTCCAAAACATTCAAAACAAGACGGACAAATCCCTCGACCAGCTCAAGAAGCTGATCGCGGGCAGCGGCCTGTCCAAGCACGGCGAGATTCGCGACATGCTCAAACGCGACCTCGGCTTGGGCCATGGCGACGCCAATACTCTGGCGCACGTCGTGCGCGCGCCGGCCGAGCCTAGCGGCGCGGACCCGCTCGACGAGATCTATTCGGGCACGAAGGCCCACTTGCGCCCGATCCACGACGCGCTGATGAAGCAGATCGAGAAGTTTGGCGAGTTCGAAGTTGCGCCGAAGAAGGGCTACGTCAGTCTGCGGCGAAAGAAGCAGTTCGCGATGATCGGCCCAGCGACGCAGACTCGCTTTGAGGTCGGACTGAACATGAAAGACGTCGCCGCCACGGAGCGGCTGGCCGCGATGCCGTCCAAGGGGATGTGTGACTACAAGGTCAAGCTGACCGACGCCGGCGAGGTCGATGCCGAGTTGATCGACTGGTTGCGCACGGCGTTCGAGGCGGCGGGGTGACGGCGGAGTGGGTTACGAACTGATTCCGCTCGTCGTCTCGATCCTGCTCATGGTTCGCCACGTGGCCTTCGAGGAGGCGGCGCTCGGCTCGAAGGTCATGGTCGGGGCGGTCGTGATCGCGTCGCTGGCGATCGGGCACTACTCGCCGCGCTGGTTCCCCCTGGCAATCTCGCTGCAGTCGGCGATCAGCATCTACTTGCTGATTTACTCCAAGCGGCACGCCACCACCGCGGGTTGAACTCGGGGTTCAGCCCTCGAGCAGCTCGATCTCGTATCCGTCGGGATCATCGACGAAGGCCATCGCGCGCTTGCCGTCCGGGGTCTCTCCCGGTCCCCAGCTCAGCTCGTACCCCGCCTTGCGCAGGCGATCCTGAACTTCGGCGATCGACTTGACCCGGTAGGCCATGTGACCGTAGGCGTTGCCGCGCTCGTACTTGTCGGTGTCCCAGTTGTGGGTCAGCTCGATCATCGGACCCGATGCGTCGTCTCCAGGAGCACGCAGGAACGACAGGGTGAAACGCCCGTCGTCAAAGCGCCGCTCGCTGTTGAGCGTGAACCCTAGTCCCTCGCAGTAAAAGCGCTTGGAGCGCTCGGGGTCTGTGACCCGGACCATCGTGTGCAGGTATTTCATTGATCAACTCCATCCCGGGCGTTGCCGCGTGCCGAGACTTGTGATTCTATCGAGGCGTCACCGACCGTGCCGTATCGGTGTGGCTGCCTCGCGACGGCTCTCCCTAAGGTGTCGCAACATGAACATGATCCAGCGCATCGCCGACGGCCGGACGGATCTGGTCTTCGAGTACGTGTCCCAGGGTTACCCCGCAAATTCGAAGGACGCAAACGGCACGCCTCTGATCCGCTGGTGCGCCTACTATGGGGACGTCAGCGCGATCCGGTTCCTCCTCGCGCAGGGCGAGGCGCTGGTTTCACTGGGTTCCGATCTGGGGCTCAATGAGGCCGCGTTCCACGGCCACTGGCGCCTGTGTCAGTTTTTGCTCGAGAACACGGCGAACGTCAATGGTACGCTGGCCGACACCGGCGAGACTCCGCTGCACGCGGCGGTCTCACGAGCCCAGCGGCCCGCAGGTGAACTCGTCGTGCAGGTTCTTCTGGCACATGGCGCGAAACCGCACAGCGTTACGAGACCGTCCGTCGTTACGGGTGCGCTGATGCGGGACGCCAAGACGAGAGCGGAGACCCCGCTCCATCGCGCGGCGGCCTTCGGAACAGAGAGAACGATCCGTTGCCTCCTCGACGCCGGGGCCAAGCTCGACGCGCAGGACATGAACGGCGACACGCCGCTGGCCTGGGCCAGCTGGCACCAACGGCCGGATTCGATCTTGGGCTTGCTCTGCTACGGCCAGTACTCGATCCACCCCGATCGGCAATTGGCCGCCGATCACGGCGCGGGCTGGAGTGCGATGGACGCCGCACTTCTGGGGACGCCGCACGTGTAGCGTCAGAGCTTGAACCCCAGTCCAGGAAGCTCGTTGGGGCGCAGCACCCCCTGCTCGAGAATCACCGCGCCCGCCGTCGGGTCGTTTTCGAGATCGAGGTGCCCGTCGAGATCGGCGTAAGCGACGTTGGGCCGGGCCAACGCGAAGTGCAGTCCGGCCGCGATCGACAAGGCCGTCTCATCCATGCAGCCGACCATCGACTCCAGGCGCGCGGCGCGCGCCACCGCGTCGATCTCCAACGCCTCCGCGATGCCGCCGACCTTCATCAGCTTTATGTTTACCATGTCGGCCAGGCCACGGCGGGCCAGGCGGAACGCGTCGCGCAGCGTCATCAGGCTCTCGTCGGCCATGACGGGGAGTGAAACGTTTTCGGTCACGCGGCCCAACAGATCGGGTTCGCCGCGCGGGGTCGGTTGCTCGATCAACTCGAGCCGGGCTTGGCGTGCGCCCTCGACGAAGCGCACCGAGTCTTCGAACGTGAAGCCTTGGTTCGCGTCGAAGCGCAGATCGATCTTGTCACCGACCGCTTCCCGGACTCGGCGCACGCGCGCGATGTCCGATTCGACATCCAGGCCGCCTTTGAGCTTCAAGCAGCGAAAGCCTTGATCGATCCGGCCTTTGGCCTCGGCCACGGTCACATCTTCGGGTAGGATGCCGATCGTGACGCTGGTCTTGATCCGGTCGCGAAAGCCGCCGAGCAGGATCCACAGTGGCAGCCCCGCGGTCTGGCCCAAGAGGTCGTGCAGCGCCATGTCCACGGCGGCCAGGACCGACGGCTGCCCGGCAAGTAACGGCTTGAGTCGCTCGACCAAACGCACCGTGCGCAGCGGGTTCGAGCCGCGGATCGCCGGCTCGACCGTGTCGCGGAGCGCGGCGAGCACCGACTCGGCCGACTCTCCCGTCACCGCAAGGTCAGGCGCGGCACAGCCGCAACCAACCGCGTCGCGATTCGTTTCGATGCGCAGCAGGACGTTCGTCACTTGCTCGACGCTTTCGTAGGCGATGCTGTACGGGCGGACCCGCAACTCTACCGGCCAGGCGTCGAGTTTTGAGATGCGCATTCGCGACCACCTATGGCAAGAGGTCGATTAGACGACAGAATCACGGAATGGGCAAGGCGACTCGTGGGCCCAAGAGTCGGAGACTCTGCTGTCCCGGAGTCAAGCTTGGTCGATGACGAACTCGCCAAGCGAGTGGAACAACCGGCCCGTCCCCCGTGGAGTCCTCCGGCCGAGCGCGGTCCTCAGCCGTTTGTCCCAACGCCGGGGCGGCCCTATGTTCCGACGGTTGGTTATCGTGGCCGATAGCCACATCCAAGGAGGACTCTGTGAAGAAATCGACGATGATTGTGACGCTGTGTTTGTCCCTCGGCCTCGCCGGAACCAGCGCCGTGAACGCTAGTGGAGTTGGAAAGACCCATCAGGTGGCGACCGAGGTCGTTTCCACGGATCTGAAGGCCCACACGATTACGGTCAAGGACGACCACGGCGCCGCGATGACTGTAGTGGTTCTCGAGCCGGCGGTCGCGACAATGAAGACCGTCAAGGCTGGCGAGAAGGTGACGTTGACCTGCAAGGACGACGACCACGGTGGCCATGTTGGCGTCGTCGCGATCAAGGCCGAGCCCCACGAGGCCCACTAGGGCCGACCGACTCGCCAACTGCTTTCGGCCTGCGCAGTCGAGGCGTTCGGGTACCCCGGACGCCTCGTGTTAACGCTCCGCGCAGTTCGGGTCTCGCACCGACGCTCGTTATCGCCGCCCATCGTCCGCGATCGGCCACCGTGCAGGACGGCTGTTCACGATCTCGCCGAATAGCTTCGAGCCAACTCAGCGATCGTCGGTTCCTTGCCCTGGAGCAAGATGCCGATTTCGAAGATCCGCCCCGCGATTCGCCGCACCAGTAAAATCGAGCCGACGAGGAGGGCGAGGGAAACGCCGACCTCCAGCGGCCCGGGGTCCGAGAGAATCAGGCGCATCGGGAGCGCCGGTGCGCTGGTCAACGGGAAGAGCGCCAGTCCGCGCGAAAGCAGGGAGTCGGGGTCGCGCAGGACGGCGAGAGCCAATACCACCGGCAAGGTGGGGAGCATCAAGAGCGAACTGCGAGAGGAGTGGTTCGGGTCGTTGATCGTCGCTGCCAGCGCGGCAAAGAACGCGTTCCACAACAGCAGACCGAGGATCGTGTAAACGACGAGCGACAGCAGTACGACGGGTCGGACCGCGGCTGCCGGTAGCGCGAAGTCGGTGACGAGCGCGATGCTCGTCACGATCACCAGGCCGCCGGCGACGATATTGCCCACCGAGGCGAG
>JANNRU010000053.1:0-2191 GCA_031401755.1 Acidobacteriota bacterium
GGCACCCGGTGCTGTCGGACCGGCGCAATGTCGTCGTGATGGCCGACGAAGCGCATCGTAGCCAGTACGACTTCGTCGACGGCTTTGCGCGGCACATGCGCGACGCGCTGCCCAACGCGTCGTTCGTCGGCTTCACCGGCACGCCCATCGAGAAGGCCGACGCCAACACGCGAGCCGTGTTCGGGGACTACATCAGCGTCTACGACATCCAACGCGCGGTGTTCGACGGCGCCACGGTGCCCATCTACTACGAGAGCCGTCTCGCGAAGCTGGAGCTGAAAGAGTCCGAGCGGCCGAAGATCGATACCGAATTCGAGGAAGCCACCGAAGGCGAGGAGATCGAGCGTAAAGAGAAGCTCAAGAGCAAGTGGGCGCAGCTCGAGGCGGTGGTCGGCTCGGAGAACCGCATCAAGCTGATCGCCCGCGATCTGATCCAGCACTTCGAGGACCGCCTGGCCACGATGGACGGCAAGGCGATGGTGGTGGTGATGAGTCGGCGGATCGCCGTCGAGCTGTACCGCGAGATCGTTGCGCTGCGCCCGGATTGGCACGGCGAAACGGACGAGCAGGGTTCACTCAAGGTGGTGATGACCGGTTCGGCCGCAGACCCGCTCGACTGGCAGCCGCACATCCGCAACAAGCCGCGCCGCGAGGTGTTGGCGGCCCGCTTCCGCGACGCGGCCGATCCGTTCCGCATCGTGATCGTCCGCGACATGTGGCTCACCGGCTTCGATGCCCCGAGCCTGCACACCATGTACGTGGACAAGCCGATGCGCGGGCACGGGCTGATGCAGGCCATCGCCCGCGTCAATCGGGTGTTCAAGGACAAGCCCGGTGGGCTCGTCGTCGACTACCTCGGGCTCGCCGACGAACTCAAGCGGGCGCTGGCGACCTACACGGAAGCCGGCGGCACCGGCGAGACGGCGCTCGATCAGGCCGAGGCCGTGTCCTTGATGCTGGAAAAATACGAGATCTGCCTCGGCCTGTTCCATGGCTTGGACTGGAGCCGCTGGACCACGGGTACGCCTCAGGACCGCTTGTCGCTGTTGCCCGCGGCGCAGGAGCACATCCTGGCGCAGGACGACGGCAAGGCGCGGTTGCTGCGCGCCGTGACCGAGCTGTCGCAAGCCTTCGCGCTCGCGGTGCCCCACGAGGAAGCCCTGCGCATTCGGGACGACGTGGGCTTTTTCCAGGCGGTGCGCGCGGTGCTCGCGAAGAGTACGCCCGGCGAACGGAAGACGGACGAAGAGCTGGACCTCGCAATCCGCCAGATCATCTCGAGGGCCGTCGTCTCGGACGAGGTCGTGGACATCTTCGCCGCGGCCGGCCTGAAGAAGCCGGACATCTCGATTCTTTCGGACGAGTTCCTGGCCGACGTGCGTGACATGCCGCAGCGCAACCTGGCCGTCGAGTTGCTCCAGAAACTGCTCGAGGGTGAAATCAGGTCTCGCGGCAAGCGCAACGTCGTCCAGGCGCGTTCCTTCGCCGGGCTGCTCGCGCAGGCCGTGCGCAAGTACCAGAACCGCGCCATCGAAACAGCGCAGGTGATCGAGGAGCTGATCCAACTCGCCAAGGAGATGCGCGCGGCGGGAGCGCGGGGGGAGCGCTTGGGCCTGTCCGAGGACGAGCTGGCGTTCTACGACGCGCTGGAGACCAACGACAGCGCGGTCAAGGTGCTCGGCGACGACACGCTGCGCGCGATCGCCCGCGAACTGGTCGAGACGGTTCGGAAGAACGTCACGATCGACTGGACGATCCGCGAAAACGTCCGGGCCCAGCTACGGGTCTATGTAAAGCGCATCCTGCGCAAGTACGGCTACCCGCCCGACAAGCAGGAGAAGGCGACGCAAACGGTGCTGGAGCAGGCGGAGGTGCTTTCGGAGATTTGGGCGGCGGCGTAAGTCATCGCGGGCAGGGGCCGAACAACAGATCGGGGCTTCTCCCGTAAGGCCGACGGCGGGCTGAGCGCCAAGCCGCACACGCAGCATTCTTGAAGGGGCCACCGCAACCTGAGCGGTGAACTGTGCCCGCCCAGCGACCGGCCGCGCTCCTACGGAGTTCTTCCCGCAGGATTGGGGGGATTTGGGGCAAAGCCCTCGGGGTTTGAGTTGACATAAACGCCAGTTTATCGGACGCTGGACCCGGGCTCGTACCAGAGTAGAGAACGGAACGGCGGCTTGTTTGGACTATC
>JANNRU010000054.1:0-1843 GCA_031401755.1 Acidobacteriota bacterium
CGATCGCAAGCCGCGAAGGCCAAGGCACGATCGTGACGATCCGCCTGCCGATCCCGGCCGAGCAGGGCGCCGCGGGAGCCCATTGATGCGCGCGCGGATCCTGGTCGTGGACGATGATCCGGGAATGCGCCGGGCCGTGCAGCGTGTTCTCGAGCCCAGGAACGACGTTGTGACCGCGGGAAGCACCGACGAGGCGCTCGCTCGCGCGTGTGAGGAGGAGTTCGATCTAGCGATCGTCGACATCCGAATGCCGGGAGCCGACGGCTTCGAGTTGGTTTCGAGGCTGCGCGAGGTGCGACCCGGAACGGATGTCATCCTGATGACCGGAAGCGTCGGTGAGACCGATCAGAAACTGGTCCGAGCGATCCGCCAGAAGGCTTTCTATTTCATCCACAAGCCGTTCGAACGTGAAGTCTTGCTCGCGCTCGTCGATCGCTGCCTGGAGTTGCGAAGCCTCGCGGCCCAGAACCGTCGTCACACGCAGCGGCTCGAGGCGGCGCTCGATCAAGCACGATCATTCCAGCAGAGTCTCCTACCCGAGCCGTGCGCCGTCGTCAGCGGCGTCCGCATCGATGCGCGACTGGTCGCATGCGAAGAGTTGAGCGGGGACCTGTTCGATTACGCAGCGGGCGCGGGAGATCGTGTCGTGTTCGTGGTCGCCGACGTTTCGGGGCACGGCGTTTCTGCGGCCATGCTGACTGGGGTGGTCAAGGCGGCTTTTCGTTCGGCACATGCGGACGAACAGGCGCCGCTCGCGGTCGCCCATGCGGTCTCTGCTGGGCTGCGTGTTTTCGAGCCAAACCGTTTCGTTACGCTCTTCTGCGGTGCGCTCCACGCCGCGCATGGTCGATTGGAGTTCGTCAGCGCCGGGCATCCACCCGCGTTGTTGTGGGATGGAGACACCGAGAGTTGGCTAGGGGCGACCGGTCCACCGATCACGAGCGGGCTTCCCGACGCCAAGTGGGAAGCATCGACCGTGTCGTTCGGCACCTCTGCTCGTCTCCTCGTCTACTCGGACGGAATCGTCGAGGCCTATGGCGAGGCAGGGGAGTACGGAGGTGAACGATTGGCGCAGTTGGCGACCAAGAGTGGCGAATCCGGGGCCAGCCTGATCGACCGACTGCTCGGCGCCGTTGCCGACTTCACCGGCGGGCAACGACCGCGCGACGACAGAACGATCCTCGTCGTTTCCCGCGACTGATGACGCTTCAGGGCTTGGGGTCGCAGCTCCAGACGTCGAAACGCGGCGTGGATCGCGTCCGTCGGTAGGACTCGGCGAAGGCCGTGCGGAACGCGTCATCGAACAGCGGCCCGTGAGGTGGGTAAAGGGAACGCGCCGAGAACGGTGCTGCGCCCCGAGGGGCGAGCCAATATCGCGTGGAGCAGCCCCGGATCCGGTTGCGAGCAGCGTCGGCGAGCGGAACGCCGGCCGCGGAGAGGTCTGACAGGCTGGCCAGGTCGAAATCATAGCGTTCGCCCGAAAGCACCGGCCACGACGCGAGGCCGGCGACACGCGCGGCGTTCGGGGCGTCGGACGGCGCTATTTGGATCGATCCGCCGCGGGTCAACTCGCCCACGAGCACGCGGAGCTCCGTAGCCTCGGCGCGATCGAACCCACCGGCGAGTTCGGCACGCTCGAACCACAATCCGGCCGCGAGCACGACGGCGAGCGCGATCGCCCAGGCCAACGCGAGTGATCTGCGCCAACCGCCCGGGGAAGGCCGCCCTAGAGCACCACTCCAGTCGACGGCTGCCGCCGGGATCAGGGGCAGCAGGTGGCTTGGCCCCGCGCCGGTCTTGCCGCCGATCACCGAGGCCACGGCGAGGGCGATCGCCAGCCCGA
>JANNRU010000055.1:0-5455 GCA_031401755.1 Acidobacteriota bacterium
CGCGACGAAATCGACGCGCGCGGAACGACATCCGGAATGCCGAACTCGAGGTACTCGCCCAGGAGTTCCATCGACTCCGGGGAGACGAGCCGTTCGAGCTTTTCGACCGCCAGCGTCAAGATGCGTTGATGCTCGTCGCAAAGCGCGCGGCGCAGGTGCCGTTCCGGTGCTCCCGCTCCAAGATCGATTTCACAGAGCAATGCCAGTCCCTCGGCTCGGACACGATCGTCATCGCTCTCGGCTAGCCGCTCCAGTAGCGGTATCGCCTCCACCGTCGGGAGCTCCCGTGCGATTGCAAAGAGCGGCTGGATTGCCGCCCGTCCGCGCAGCGAACGCGCTTCGAGCGACCGCAATAGAGCGTGGCCCCCCCGTTCGCAGGTGAACCTCCGGAAAGCCTCGGCGATCTGCGGCACCGAAGTGACCGCCAGTTCGTCGAGCACCAAATCGAGGGCGATCGCTCCGCCGAGCGCGAGCAGTCCGAGGGCCTCCTCTCGTGCCACGCCCTGCTCGCGGACATGCGCGAGAATCTTGGCGATTCGTTCGGGGCGCGAGAGCTCGTCCAATAAACTGCGCGCGGCTCGCCGGGTCGCGTCGGACTGGCCATGCATCACGCTGTGCGCCCGAACGGTCAGGGAGGCTTCGTGCAGAGTGCCGAGGTCGCCGACATCCACGAGAAACCCGGCGGCGTTTCGCAGATAGCCAAGGATCGCCACCTCGTGTGCTTCCTCAGAGCTTCGGGCGAGCAACTGAACCGCCACTTCCGCGACGTTGCGCCGCACATCCTCGGGATCTGACGGATCGCGATAGCGAATGGCTGAGATGCGTGCCTCGCCTTCGAACGTGGTGGTCGAAAGATCTTCGAGGATGCTCCGGTAGGACTCCGGATTGTAATCGGCATCGGCGCGACGATGAAGTAGCTCCGCCACTGCGTGGCGTGTTTCGGCACTCCCGGACGACGGTGACCGTTGCGCGGTCCAGCGCGCGCAGACTCGGTCGATCGGCGTCGTCGTCCCGACGGACGGCGCAGAACGGGCGAGCTTGTTCAGCAGCGACAGGACCTCGTCCGGAATTCGGCCGCCGGCCTGGTCGAGGTCGTGCAGCGCTTCGAGGATCTCCGGCAAGGGCAACTCACTTCCGATCTCTCCCAGGATGTCGAGCGTCGCTCCCGGATTCCCGACATCGATCCGCAACAGATCGCGCCGGAGATTTTCGTCGAGGGCGTTGAGGAATCCCGCAACGCGCCGGCGGGTCTGGTTCCGCCGATCATCCGAGAATCCGCGTGCCTCGGCGACGGTTTCTCGGAGTTGCTGGCGCAGGGCGCCGAGTCCCGCGCCCTCGTTCCGATCGATCGATTCATTGATCCTGGATGCGAGTCTCGCCAATGCGTCGTCCACGCCGCTCGATGCGCCCTCGGTCAGCGTGCGCGACAGCCAGCCCAGGGCGTCGCCGCCGGAATCGGTCTGGGCGCCTTCGCCGAACCGCAACGAGCGATAGTCGATCGGATGCAAGATCAAGTGCTGTTGTTCGCCACGCTCGAATTCGCGCGCGAGCGCCGCTCCGCGGAGGCGCTCGCGCCTTGCGCGACCGAGGAGCATGGCCAGGTTTTCGAGCGCTGCCGGCTGGATCCCGGCGCGAATCTCAACCGCCCCGATGTTGAGTTGGTAGAGCAACTGCGCCAGCGACCGCATGCCTTCCGCCGATCCGGACAGCCGCGTGTCGTTCTCGGCCAAGAAATCGTTCGAAACCCGAATCATCAACTGAGGGCGATTGTCGAGGACTGCTCTCAGGCCCCCGGTCGCCTTCTCGACCGCCTCCGGGATCGACGGATGCCCCGAAGGATAGATCGCCGACTTTTGGATCGCGCGGTAGAACGCGCGTAAGGCACCGGTCAGCAATAGATCCCGGCCCTCCGGTGCGGCCGGTCCATCGGTCACGGGCGTGTTTCCCGGAGTTTTCATGCGTGGGCCGAGGGTCTGAGATCGCCAGGAATGTCGGCCGTCGACCTAGGCGTGTCAATCTCCCTGATTCTGCACCCCCAGACGCAAGGTTGCGTTGCCCCCGGGTCGCTTAGCGCCGGGGAAGAGGGGAAGATAAGCTGGCGGGCGTCGACGCGTAGCGGAGGAGGTCGGGAATTTGGCCCCATCGGTGGATTCGGCGGCCGGGCTGTCATGGCTGTTCTACGCGTTGTTGACGGTCGCGACCTGGGGGGTCTACGGGGTCCTTCTGCACACTGGCCAGGTTTCGATGGGTGACCCGCAAAATGGTCGCTACAAGGCGTTTCTCTTCGTCGGTCTGGCCTACGTCGCGGTCGCCGTCCTGGCGCCGCTCGTGATGCTCTGGAGGGCCGGGGCTTCCTGGGAATTCCCGATTACCGGTGCTTCGTGGTCGCTCCTCGCCGGGATCGCCGGTGCGGCGGGTGCGTTCTGTGTCCTGCTCGCATTCGGGGCCCGCGGCGCTCCCGCTGTAGTGATGTCGATCGTCTTTGCCGGCGCCCCTGTCGTCAACGCAGCGGTCGGCGTCTGGTTGCACCCGCCGGCACGGGGAGTGGCGGGTCTACGATGGCCGTTCGTAGCCGGGATCGCCCTGGCCGCCGTCGGGGGCTGCCTGGTGACGCTTTACCGACCGATTCCGGCACCGGCGCCGGTGCCGGCCCCTTCCGTAACAAAAATTCTCGTTGAACGGGGCGTTTCGTCCGGGGAGGACGAGCCGCGGTGAGTGGAGTTGGAGCCGTCCGTGAGGTCACCGGGGTCCTGCCGGAGCGGCGACGGGCACGAGTTCGGCGGATAAGGAGGTTGCGACGATGGATGCAGGAGTCCGGACGGTGAGGCCGCTCTGGCGGTTCGCAATACTGGCGGTCGTCAGCTCGGCCACCGCGATCGCTCCGTCATGGTCCGGCGACTGGCCCGCCTGGCGCGGCCCCGGAGGTCTCGGAATCGGCCAGGAGACCGGGATCGTCTCGCGCTGGACCCCCAACGGCGAAAACCAGATCTGGTTCACCCGCTTCATCGGGCGTTCGACCCCGGTGGTCTTTGATGGGCACGTCTGCGCCAGCGGGCGAGCCGGCGAAGGATCCATCATGCAGGAGGTCGTCGCCTGCTGGGACGCCGAGTCGGGGAGGCCGCTGTGGGAGCGCCGCCTCAACGTCTATCACTCCACCGTGCCGTTCAACCGGGTGGGCTGGGCGAGCGTCGCCGCCGACTCCGAGACCGGGATGATCTACGCGCACGGCGTCGCCGGACAACTCGTGGCCTACGATCGAGAGGGTCGGACCGTCTGGGAACATTTTCTGACCGAGGAGTACGGGCATCTGTCGGGCTACGGAGGCCGGACCCAAACTCCGGTCGTCGATGGCGATCTGGTCTTGCTCGGGTTCGTCAGCGCCGGATGGGGTGATCAGCGCCTGCCGCGGCACCGCTACCACGCCTTCGACAAGCGAACCGGATCTTTGGTCTGGGTCGCGACGCCGGGAGGGTTCCCGGCCGACTTCAACACGCAATCGGCTCCCGTGTTCGCCGACATTGGCGGACGACGCCAAATTATCGCCGGCGATGCCGACGGTTGGGTCTACGGTTTGTCCGCCGCGAACGGCGAGACGATTTGGAAATTCCAAGTCTCGAAGCGCGCGCTCAACGTTACCCCTGTTGTTCGAGCCAATCGGGTCTACATCTGCCACAGCGAGGAAAACGTCGACCTGCCGACGATGGGACGTTGCGTGGCGATCGACGCGACCGGTGGCGGCAACGTCACCGGGACGCACGAAGTCTGGCGACACGACGAGGTCGAAGTCGGCTTCGCCTCGCCCGCCCTCGCTGATGAGACGCTGTACGTCATCGACAACTCCGGAAATCTGAACGGCCTGGACGCAAAGACGGGCGCCTCGAAGTGGGCCGTCAACGTGGGCACGGTCGGAAAGGGATCACCGGTCATCGCCGACGGCAAGATCCTGACTACCGAAGTCAACGGACGATTCCACATCCTGGCAATGGCGCCCGGCGAGCCGAGTGCGCTCGATTTCGACGAGCTCACGGTCGCCGACGGGCGCTACGCGGAGATTTACGCATCGCCTGCGGTCGCCTACGGACGGATCTACTTGATGACCGAGGGTGGTCTCTACTGCATCGGAGATCGTACCCGACCGTTCGCGCGACCGGCGCAACGCGAGCGGACGCCGCCAGCGCGCAAGGGCGAGGGGCCGGCGTCCGCGGTCGTCTTGGTGCCGGCCGAGGTGATCGTTCGGCCCGGACAACCGGTCGAGTTTGCGGTGCGCGCGTTCGACGCGCTCGGCCGGCCAGTGGACACGCCCGCGACCACGTGGACGGTCGAGGGCCTCGAGGGGAAGATCGATGAGCGCGGACGGTTGCTCCCCTTGGCTGACAAGACGTTTCAGACGGGCACCGTCATCGCGCGTTTGGGGGCACTCTCCGCGGCCGCACGGGTCCGGGTCATCGCTGGCCTGCCGTGGTCGATGGACTTCGAGAGCACGGCCGCGGGACCGGCTGCGAACTGGTGGGTCGGCGCAGCGAACAAGTTTCCGGTGGTGGCCAGCGAGGAGCCGGCCGGCAAGTTCCTGCGTCAGGGCCCCGTCGAGCGCGGGCTGGATCGAACGACCGTCTTCTTCGGTCCGACGTCACTTGCGGGGTACACGATCGTGGCGGATGTCCGCGGCGGCCAACGCGGTCAACGGCGGGCGGACATCGCGCTGATCAATGCCGGTTACTCGCTCGAGCTCCTGGGGATTCACCAAGCTCTGGAAATTCGCCCCTGGACCGCGGAGCCCTCAAGACTGTCAGTTCGATTGCCGTTCGCGTGGGAGCCCGACCGCTGGTACCGGATGAAGCTTGTGGTCGACGTCAAGGGCGGGGTCGCGACGATCCGGGGCAAGGTCTGGGCGCTCGGAACCGCAGAGCCGCCCGCGTTCACGATCGAGGCCAAGGACGCGTTGCCGACGGTCTCGGGAAGCCCCGGGTTGACCGCCTACCACGTGGTTCCGGTGGACTACGACAACATCGAGGTCTTGGAGAGCCAATGAGACGAACGACGATTCTGATCGCGATCCTTCCCGGACTCTTTTTCGCGGCGGCGCGGGCCGCTGAGGCCGAGAAGCCCGTGATGTTCGGGAACGACAGCTCACGCAACCACGTGTCGAAGGAGACCGGGCTGCCGACGAAGTGGGATGTCAAGAGCGGGCTGAACATCAAGTGGGTTGCCGATCTTGGTTCCCAGAGTTACGCGGGGCCGGTCGTCAGCGGAGGCAGGGTCTTCGTCGGGACGAACAACGAGCGGCTGCGCAATCCCGCACTGAAGGGGGACCGCGGAAACGTGATGGTGTTTCGCGAGTCGGACGGCGAGTTCCTCTGGCAGTCCGCCCACGAGAAGCTCGCGGCGGGACGCGTCAACGACTGGCCGCTACAGGGCGTCTGCTCGACCCCGGCGATCGAGGGCGAGCGTCTCTGGT